>DAHXPE010000400.1 GCA_027364495.1 Candidatus Heimdallarchaeota archaeon
AAACAGTCAATAATTCGAGATATAGATAAATCCTTTTTAAAATCAAATTATCATAGGAAAATACCTTTATTGGAAGCTGAATTAACTTTTGAAAAATTAGCCGACAAAATGAAGCAAATTTAGTCGATTTGCAACCTTCATATTTGAAATGAATGTTTTGGACGACTTAAAGAAAAAAGGTTGGCCTCAATCAAAATCAAAATTTCCTTATTGGGGTGATTCTATTCATGATTTTAACAGTATACAATCATTATTTCTGGAATATGACATTATTGCTTTGATGCCTACTGGAATAGATGAATATAGAATATTTAAGTCTGATTCCTATTATCCTTTTTTAACTCCACGTTGGCCTTTACCTGATACCGATAATTTATTTCAATCAACAGATGGAGATGTTGATTTATTACAAATATTAGGTCCAGAAATTGATGATGGAAGTAATTTAAAATTAGCAACCGTAGATATAATGGATGAAAATTATGTTGAGCGAGTTTCAAATTATATTGAAATTCTAAATAAAAAAATATTTCAACAAATTTCAGCTCGGGATTTCACTTATGTATTATATTGTGAATCAATATTTGTCTATCGTCCTTTAATAGAAGAAGGTCAATTTTCTAGTGGGGTAGATGCTGAAATAAGATTGATGGAAGTTTTACATAATAAAAGCTCAAAACAATTTATATTTGTTCATTTCTGGGAAGATTTGTCAAATTTTTTTAGATATTCGTTAAATGATGGTAAATATGAATCTTTTGAAGAAATAACAGAACGTCTAATTTCAAAATATATTCAAGATCATGATTTAGACTCTGATGAAACTAAAATGGAAAGTGAGTTCAAAAAAGTTCTAATCCCTCCCAAAGATTCACTTGATGTTGAAATTCGTCCAGAAAGGAGAACAAATTTAATTAAGTTTTTGGAAGATAACATTGAAGATGTCTGCTTTAAATGGATTCTAGAAAAATTATCCAAAAATGTAACAGAAAGAGATAATGACGATAATAGTTTTTCTACTTGTATTTTCATTTTTGAGGATTTTGACGAGTTTAAGGTAAATCTAAAAGAAATGCAAAAGATTCTTTTAGAGCATCCTAAAGCCTTTGAAATCAGTCCTAAAGAAGAGATCATAAAAGATAAAATCTCTAGTGATTTTCATGCATTAATTCAACAATTTAAAGAATATCTACAAGAAAAATTTAATTTTACCTTCTAAAAATGTCAAAAAATGCTAAACTTTTTTGTTCCTCCATAGAGGAATTTCATATTTTATAATTCTATCAATAGCCTACTCCTCAATTTTAAGTAATAGGTTGATTTGTTGTTTTTACTATATTTAGAAAGAATTTTTTAATAAAGTGGGTATAAAAATTTCTCCTTTTATAATCATAAGGGATCCTAACTTTATTATCAGCTTTATGATCCCTGAATTGGTCATTTGTAAGAATAGGTGCATTATATCTTTCACTGACATTTAATAAGAACAAATCATCATTTAATAAGAACAAATCATCAATGAGGTGGTATTTACAGTTCAAGAAATTCATTAAGTTTTCATATCGAGTAAGATACCATTTGCCACGAAATTATTAAATGGGTTAGTTTTTATATCATAGACTCTAAAATTAGGCTCATAAATGGTGTTCAAAAATGTGATTTTAATCCAATTATTATGAATTACATCAAACATTTCATCACCAATTTTTTAATCTATGGGGTTAATCACCCAACCAAGAGTACTATTATTTTTAATCCAAATAGGTTGCTCATACTCTGTAATTTTCAATAAGCCATTATTAATATTGAGGAGAGAGCGGACTTTGGTCTGACTTATATCAGTTATTTGGATAGGAATCTTTGTTCCAAGGGTTAAATCATATCCTAAAATTCAATCACCTATACTTAGATCCTCAGCTTTTCGTGTTGACACACCATCAGCTAATAAAATATTAGTATTTTCGTTTACACATCCACCACCGCCTCCAGGATTGTAGTTTATAAAAGTTTTTTGATCAAATGTGTATAAAACACCGTTTTTCCACCATTCAACCTTAACGTCGATTTGACTATAAGCATAAGATGATAAATCAAATGTTCCTACTTTATCATTTAAAAAGTCACTAGAATAATAGGTTGTCCAGCTACTGCCCCAAGAAATCCAAGTTGAAGATGAGTGACTTTTGTAAAACACTTTCACAGGACTTGCAAAATGGTTATAGACTTCAGTATAGAACTTATAGGATGTATAACTATATGTTCTCCATAGAAATGTATAAACAGGAATCTGAGGATCAATCCAAGCATTATTCCAGAGATGACTAATTTCAAAACCATCAGAATAACCATCATTATCGGTATCCACGAGAGAAGGATTTGTTCCATAAACAAAAACCTCATTATGATCCGTGATACCATCGCCATCGCTATCAGTATTACTATCACTTGTACCAAGGGCTAATTCATTTCCATAAATAATCCCATCATTATCAGAATCAGCAATTGATTTTTCATAGTTATTATAGCCATTAGTGTATGTTGCTCCTCCAGGTACAGTAGCCATTGCTGCAAGAACTAATGTGGCTACAATTGCTGTAACTGGGTTTGAATAAAGAATATAAAGCACTAAAATAAATACAATCACAAGACCAATTAATTATTCATAAAATTAAAATTAAGCACATTATTATGGATAGAGGCTTTATTTCATCAAAAATCGTTAAAGTATTACAAAACGTTGAATGTTCTTTTATAATAGCTTATCGAAAGTCAATTTATTCTTTAAATTTAGAACTTCAATAATTTGCTGTTCATGTATTTGTAATGGACCAACTTGAAATTCAATCATTTTATCAGGTAAAACAATTTGAAATAGTACAAACCTATGAAAAGCTCAAACATTCTCTTTGGAGATATGTTGTAATTTTTTCTCTTTAATAATATACCTAGTAGCGTATATACGCATAAAACCTAAACTGTTACGTGAACAAGACCATAAATCCGATGTTCAATATGTAAAAAAATTGGCCTAATTCCAATCTCTGATTTTAAATCTGAAAAAGAATTTTCTATTAAATATTGACGTTTATAAGATTTAAACACGGTAATTGCATTCATTTCAACTTCAGATACAGTTGTTCCAATAATATAAAACCCCTCTGTTAATTCTAATTCATTTTTGACATTTTCACCTTAAAAAGATCATTCACCTTAAAAAGATCATTGATAGAAGAATTTTTTGTTAAGGCTATTAATTTTTTTTCAATAGTTGTTCTTTTTCTATAATATGGCTTGTTCAGTTTTTCTCTTAGATTTTCCAAAGCAGTGGTTCTTACAGTAAATTTTTTCTCTCTTTTCTTTTTGACACTCTCTTATTTGTTTTTTGACCATACTACAATAGCTCTCAATTCTGGTGAATCGATTTCGTCAGTATATTGTATCTTATATTCTCCCAACCTATAGATTTCATTTTCATTTTTCTTATCTTTTATTGACTCAGTCAGATTTTCTTTTTTAATAGTATTTAAGAGATTCTTAGTACTTTTCATATCTTTTAAAGGAGCAACAACTGGAATTTTATGTTCTTGTGAAAATTTAATTATTTCCTCTGAAATCATAGCTCTATCACCTATAAATATGAATAATTTAGTCTTAAGAAGTGATTTAAGCTTGTTCATATTATCAATAACAGTTTCAGTATCATTTGTGTCTCCAGAATGAATTTGCCAATGCAAGGGAAAAGATTCTTTTCCAAGCATATTCATCGCTTAATTAACTTGTTTTTTGTCTGGTATGATTGATCCCTATTGTATCCATATGTTATAAAATCAGAATCTTCATATCTTCCCTCGAAATATAAAGAAGTAATATCATAATGAATTAATGACGGATCTATAGAATATAATTCAATGCAAACTATTACAATTTTATTCATTATAGAATCCCAATGATTGTACAAATGGTCAAGTGTTCGTGCCAATCTATCATCATTGAAATAATTAGCATCACAGCCTAGTAAATATGCCAAACCTGTATTTTCAACCCATTCAGATACTTTATAAGGCGGAGTCGATCCAACTAGCCTATTTATAACAAGAACAGTAATTATTTGACCAATTGAAAGAACATTATCTCCCTGTTCTTTTTCGGGACAAATTTCATCAATTGTCTCTGGTAACTTCATTTGCTCACAAAAACGATATAAAAGAGGAATTTTTCCTAAAACCTTGGTCATTGCTATCTTTAATGACATTAACTTTCACAAACCACGATTTAGACCGTTAACATTTATTTAATATCGCGCGGTTAATTCGAACAAATTTTGTTTGATGTTAACGAAATGTAGACTAAACAATGATATGTTTTCACGCACATTTAAGTTTTTTGTCGTTTGTAAATAAGGTAAAAAAGATCAATTAAATGAGATTTTAATTAAACTCTGCGAAATCTAAGTATATAACTTTTTACTATTCAAAATGGTGTCGAAAAAAAGAATTTGTATAAAATGAATGCTTTCCACTTATGATTTCATATAATTTCTCCTAATAGAAGAAATGAAATTAGGTCCATTTATTAATTAAAAATTTCAAAATTAGAATTTCTTCGGAAGTTCAATATTGTCAATACATCAGCTTGTATTCTTCATACAATATAGTGAAATTATGTTCTCCTAATAGAAGGATTTAAATAATCTTTAAAAAAAAGATTAGTCTAACCATTTTATTAATAATTGTAGAAATTAGTTAATTTCGCAAATCAAAGAAAATTTCTGATTTAAAATGGAAAAGGATGTAAATTGGTTGATTTTTATTGCATAAAAATACACTAGTAATTTCATATATAATTTTATTTTGTTGTATACCTTTAATAACACCAAATACACCTATCAAAGCTAAAATCACAAATATGAATCATTTGACGTTTCAGACTGATGAAAACTCGACTGGTTTTTATGTTTATCAAGGGAAAACAAATAATTTAATGGCTTATGTAACTGAACAAAATCAATCACCGAGATTTCAGACGGGGTATGGAAGTTTTGCAGATTATTGGATTCGTTACAATTGGCAAGATGTAGTGGGTGGATCTAATAGTTATGAAATTGCATACCCAGATTTCGGGAGTGATCCAGTAAAACCTGAATGGTTAGCTGATCATGGCATTAATTTATCAGTTAAAATTATGGGTGGAGCATATAATCCACTTGAAATTTGCTATAATTCAACATATAGAGCTGAAGTAATTGCTGAAAGTTTGGATACATTAGGTAAACTTTCTTATATTAACGATATAGATACTATTTCTTTAGGTGATGAAGCTCCAGCTACATTATATAATTGGCAAGGTTTTCCTGGTGGTTTTAGTAACCCTATTTATTCAGTTTATAATTCATCAATGCATACCGAAACCGGTATCTGGATGAAAACGAGTTATCCAAATGAAACTCAAAATTGGATTTATACAAATTGGTTTATCAATAAAACAATGTGGGCTATGAATTCAATATATGATGCCATAAAACAGGTATATCCTAATAAAGAGGTGGGTTGGAATACTATGGCATGGTCAGGTTTTGAACCTACACTTTTAAAAAGTGACTTTCTTGCCGGAGGTTATTATTCAAACGATGTCAGACAGTTTTATTCTCAAATTCGATTCGCTAAATTAATTGGTCCTAATAAATCTGTCAATTTAGTTATTATGGGAGTTAGTCAGTCTCCTTTAGGGGTGCCTAAGGCCCAACAACAGCAATTCTTTTGGACTGCATATTTTGCAGGTGGTACGGGAGCAGGCTTTTTTGGTGGAGGGAATAATCAGATTTATAATTCAATAGGAGACACAAATGAATTAAATGATTATGAATTCCATAGTAATTTATATAAAATTGCAGATATGCTACCTGTATTGAACCCAAATCCACTTGTTCTTTCAATCAATGCTTTAAGAGGAGATATAATTGACGCAGTACCTGGGTTTAGGGAATATGATGCTTCAACACAATTACAAGCACAATTACCAAGTTTTTCATTAAATAAATATAAAATTATAGTATTACAAAGCCAATTCGAATTGACAGACCCACTTACATATAAATTATCTAATTATGTTAACTCTGGTGGAAATCTCATTTTAAAAGGGTGGCATCAAGTTGTTGGATCCTCAGTGAATGCTTCAGGTCAACTCAGGACCTCATTTCTTCCTCTTGAAATAGGTTCGTCAGTTAAAACGGAACAATTTTCTGATACTGAAATTCTCAATTTTAAAAGTTCACTTTTCAATTCATTCCATCCAAATATTATTGTAAGTAATCGAATGACTTTGAATTTTACGAGTTCTCCTGACTGGACCCCTATTCCAACTGGATTACCAGAAGAAGCATCCGGATACTATCCATTAGCTTTGTACCATAATTCTTCGGATCCAAATTCTGGCTATATTCTCTATTATGGAATTTCCTCAGATTCGGATGCAAATGTTTATATTCCGATTATCCGTGATTATGTCCAAAATTATTTACAATTGAATGATCTTATGACTCCTGCTGATAATCCTAATATCTTAATTAGCACAAGTCTCGATAACGATAACAGAACTATTATTGGTATCATACCTGATTCTATTGGTAGTACCGAATCTATTAATGTAAATATTACTGAAAGAAACCTGCCACAGGATAATGTATGGGATTATAATGGAACGACCAATGAAATATGGATGGGTTCAGCATATGATCCAACGAATCCATCTGGAACAGCTTCTATTTCGACAACACTAACTCCATATTTAGCTCAGAGATGGATTTTAACTCCCGAATTCCCTTCTGCGGATGCAGACTTAAGAGTATTTGTGCAATATCCATCAGCTGATCCATATGCAGGAGAGCAAATACCTATAACTGTACATATCGACGAGGGACTACAATATGTTGATTTAAATAAATTTAGCATTAAATTAACAATTCCGCAGGACATGAGTATTAGCAGTCTCTCTGGTCATGCCAATCAAACCGTGAGCCAATTACCATCTATGACTGATAATTCTTTTCAATGGCTTGTAAAAGCGGATAAATCGGGATTATATCATTTAGGGCTGGTCATTACTTCACTTAATCTGACGAGGACTTTTGAGTATACTTTTCCATTACAAGTGAACGATGGTAGATTAGAAATTTCACTTCCTAATGTTCTTTATTTTACGCCGACTGATGTAATCAATGTTCCTGGCATAATAACATACCAAGGAAATGAACCACAAGAATACGATATAAATGATTTAATTCAAGATTATATCTGGGGAAACCCAGGCGGTCCAATTGAGAATATCACTTTCAATCCAGGTGAAGAATATAACTTCAATTATTTCACCAATGCTATCAATTATACTGCAGGTGAGTCAGGAGCGTGGGAAGTATTTGCTTTTAACAAGGCGCATACCACAGTTTCAGAAAGTTATGTTCTAATAAAAATTCTCCCAGCTTTATTACAATGCACTCCTTTGAAATTAAATAATGGCAAATTAAGTACAACAGTATCATTACGAGGAACAGGCTATATTAACAACGTTAACGCAGAATTATATATTGGCAACAGTAAGGTTAGTAATTCTGATAAATTTTTAGGAACATTGGCTTCTAATTCTTCCGTTGAGCTGACATGGGTTAGTTCAGCTATTCCAAATCCAAGCACTCTAACTTTATTGATCAATGGTGATTCTGTTCCATCAATAAATGAACAATATTCACTTTCCCAAGGATCACAATCTCCCTTGGGGCTCATTTTTATAGGATCAATGATAATAATTTTAGCGTTTATTGGTTCATTATTAGCTGTATTTGCATTTGATGCTGTGAAGAAAAGTAAATTATTACAGAAAAAGGATTAGTATCTTTTTTCTCTTTACGCTTAATTTTTACTACCACAAAATTTGGACATTTTTTTATGAACTACCAATAAAAGCACAGAAGATATATAATTTTTCTAATTTTTTTAGATCAAAAAGAAATTGCAATACCTCTTCAATATGTTCAAAATAAATTAAAATGCTTCTATCTCTTTCAAAGTTGTAATACAAACAGATTAGATTTAGATTTGATTGTATGACTTGTAAAAGAATTGCTTATTTAATTTAGGCATAAAACCCGGTCCTAATTCATTAGTGATTTTTTTATTACTTATATTAATCAAAATATCTAATAAAGCAAGAAGATAAAAACAAAAAATTAAATTAATACCCAAATCTTTTAAAATGTTAAATTTTACACATAATATATAAATTGAGAACGTAAAAGACCAGAAAATCCTATATAAAAGCAAATTTTGGGATTTTTTTGATAAGTTATTTTTATCAATAGTAAATTTTGTTAGGTTATAACCTCCAATAAGTAAACTGCAAATTACATATGATAGCCAATAAATACCGGGTTTTCTGAATATCAATAAAAGCAAAAACGAAATTCCCATAAAACTGAAAATTAAAAAATAATTTTCATTTCCTAAATTAAATGAATGGTTGTAATTATTTATTTCTGGTTTCATCGAGATCAAATTAAAAATTTAAATTAAATTAGTTCCTAGTCCAAGTTCGACAAATATAATTTTTTCCTGTTATTTACTAGAAATACTAGATTTTAAAGCAAGTTAATGGAGAGAGGATTTATCTTTTGAACTTCATTAATTGATTAAACAACAAATGCGTGATATTATATTGAAACTAAGTTGGATGAAGGCTTTACGGGATCATTTAAGAAGATGCGTAAGAAATATCCAAAAGATAAATTATTAATCATATTCGACGCAGATAGTACAATAATCGATATTAGATGAATTATTCTTTATTTATTCCAATTCTACGATCAAGAATTTCATGCATGCTATTTTTCTGATCTTGCTATTGACGATATTAATTTTCATGATCCTGAATTTGTTAAACTCATAATATCATTAAGTAAACACCTGGTTCAAGATCAGGAAGCATATAATATTCTGATATGGTTCAGAACTAAGTTTTAGATTACAAAAACAATTTTCAAATCTCACCAACCTTTCCCAAGAGTAATAGTTATTAGTAGTTGGTTAGAAAAACAACCGAGCAATTTTGCTAGCTCAAATACTGGTCGTTCTCAAGTATTAAAAAATCATACAATTTGATCTCTTAATAAAATTAGCTAAGAACGAAACATTAAATTTAAAAATGACTCATTATACATGAATTTGAATACCTCAGATGAAACTGTTCCTGAATCAAGGGTTAGGGGTTAAAACATTTTGAACAAATGGGAAAATACTGTAAGTAGAAAGTGTGTCGAAATATAGAAAAAATAGTTAACAAATTCTTTACTAAAGTCTACTGAGAGCTATTAAAGAGAACGGAACAAAGAAATCGTAAGAAATGGTTTTGTATGACTCATGCTTTTATTTCAAAATTCTAAGAAAAATTTGATTTTATTATCTGTGGAAAACATTATATTATAGCAGAATTTGTTTGATAAAACTAAATTTCAATAATGATTTTATAAATTTCTAATGATTTCCAATGCTTCGACAAAAGCCAGTAATGATGTCTGAGGATAGGTTAATTTTTCATCTAATTGGTCAAATTTCACCCATTTTGAATTAGTATGCTCTGAACTTAACTTTATTTTATGTGTGAGTGATTGAAAAAGAAATAAATGAACAATTTTTCTATATTTTTTACCAAAGGATCTATGTTTTACATAGATATTCTTATGATTTAATTCTTTGATCAATATCAGTTTTTCTTGTGGTATTCCCGATTCTTCAAGAATTTCACGTATTGCACATTCTTTTATTGTTTCATGCTTCTTTAAGTGTCCTTTAGGTAAATCCCATTGCTTTTTTCTTCCTTTATGTTTTAAAAGAAGGAATTTAGGTTCGCTAATATCATCTTTACGGTAAAAAACTACACCACCTGAAGCTATTTCTTTAAATTTCAAATCTTTCTGAATATCAAGATCCGGAGCTTTCTGTGTTTGAGTTTTTGTTTTCAAAATAATAATAACCGTGAAAGTTTATCTTAATCTAATCATTATCTTAATCTAATCATTATATAAAATTATCTTTATTAACAAATTTTTTTTTAAAGCTGACTCAGGCATTATTAAACGCCAAATCATTAAATTTTATAAATAACTGTCGAAATTTGTTCAAAATTTTTTGATTGGAGCATTTTTACTAATGGTTTTGAAAATATTTCTTTTTTTCTTGGATTAAATAAAAAAAATATCTGTAAGCAATTTTTCATTCAAATGTGAGAGTGCTGAAAAACTCAATTTAACCTTTTTCGAAAAAGTCAATCTTTATTCAGATTAGCCAATGAAGTTCAAATTTAATTTTTCCTTTTTTCAAAAATCGAATTATTCAGCACACTCAATGTAAAATAAGTTTAGTCAAATAACTTGGAATCAAAAATTGTGCGAATACTAGTTATTTTATTATTTTTTAAATGGTAGCATGAAGCAGTATATGCTGTAATCTTCTGCATTTTCATATCATACAGTAAACAAACATCATTATCATCAACAAATACTTTCTTTATATCATATTTTGCTTTAAAGTTTTGCAACATATTTAAAAATTCTTTTGAATTTGCAAAACTTTCTCCGGCTGGACCTATTATTTGTACTTTTTCTGTTAAAAACTTTCCAGCTTCATCATATCTAAATGCATCTAAACTTTTAATATAACTTAGTACTATTTCCTTAGGATCATTTTCTAAATTCATTTTTATCACTTTTTTATTTTTGGATACAATCATCTATTTTTTCTTAGAAGATACATATCCTTATATTTTAAAATTAAAAATCTAGTTTAAATATACTTTTTCTAACCGGTTTGTAATTTTATTACTAAAAAGTAACAAAAATTTATAACAACAAGTTTGTTGATTATAAGCTAAGGTCAAGATTATGCATAATATTGTTCACATTCAAATAAAAGTTACTGATTTAGAATTAGCAATGAAATTTTACCATGAAATATTTGATTGGAAAATTTATATTAGCCCTATTGCTGATTACTTGGCAATTTATGAAATTGATGAATTAGGTGAATACGTTGGTGGGGGATTTCTTCTCTCGGATTCAGTTCCTCAAGATTCCAATATATTATTATTTATCAATACAGATAATATTATCAAATCTTTAAAAAAAATTGTGGATAACGGAGGCAAAATAGTAGCCGAAAAAACTCCTTTACCAGGGAAACATGGATTTTCAGCAAAATTTTCTGATCCATTTGGTAATATAATTGGATTATTTAGTGAATCGTGAGTAATCTTTTGAGGAATTAGTGAAACTATGATTTTCTTTAAAGAATCACCATTAATAAAAACATTTCAAATTTTAAGTAAAAAATGGACTATTGAAATAATAACAGAATTATTTAAGGGAAGAAAGAGATTTACAGATTTATTAGAAATAGATTCAGCCTTGACAAGTAAAATTTTGTCTGAAAGACTTAAATTATTACTTAATGAAGGAATTATTGATAAAATAATAATTAATATGATGCCATTAAAAGTTAAATATCAAATAACAAATAAAGGAAGAAGTTTAAATAAGATTTTTTATGAAATGTCCGTTTTTACCTGTACATTTTATCCTGAAAAAGTTTTTAACGAACAAACATATAACCAAACACAAATTATAAAAGAATTACGATTACTGTTCCAATTAGATAAGGAAAATTTTGAAGAGATCAAAAAGAATTATTTTCTTTAAGAAAAAAACAATTCAATAATCGTTTGAATTTATTCTCCAAATGTGTAGTTGGTCAAATATTCATAAACCATCCTGTTTTTCTATTTTTTTTTAATAATAAAACTCCAGAAGGTTTGCATTGACAAACACAATATATTTAAATCTTTAGTTGAAGAAGGATTTGAATAGAATCTCTTTTAAAACCAGCATAAATGATTTAAAATGCATTCTCTATTTGTACTATAAGGTGAGATTTACAGTGACAAATTATGACTTACATTAGGACTTACAAGTTATTAATTAATGTTTTTAATCCAATTGATATAATTAGTTATTGAAGGAAGTTCTTTCTTAAATCTTTTTTCGAATTCTTTTTTGAAATCACTTTTTTGGGATAATTTAGCTATTATTTCATCTTCTGTGACGTAAATTTGCGCATTTTCTTCGATTGCCGTTGCCCAATGTAAACAATCCACAAAATCTTTATGATATTTCCTTAAAAAACAAGCTATTTCCCATATGGCCGAATTAGTACTTCTTATTAACTTAAATTTTGTAGTTTGTTCTAATTTAACTAATAAATCCGTTCGGTTATTTAAATCAATACATTCCGGTAAGATTTTACTTGTTTTTGCATTCAATTCAAAAATAACTAAAT
>DAHXPE010000406.1 GCA_027364495.1 Candidatus Heimdallarchaeota archaeon
TGAATATGAATTTCATTCTTTTCTAATCTTAGAATGATTCTCAGTTAAATTCTAAATATTAATAATAATTAGCCAATAAACTATTGATTATTATTATAAAAATAAAATAAGTAATTGATAAGTGGATTTCAATTAGTTAAATTCATTTACAAATTACTTTTTTTATTTTGAAACAATAATATTTAATTAGTAGATGTTAACCTTTCCAGTAATTTTATCCTTATCTTGCTTAAATTGGACCAGAATTCTACTAAATTCTTCTATTGCTTTTGTTATATTTATTCCATCTTTAACTGATGCTTCAATATAAGGCAGACTTGTCTCAGGAAGATTTAATTCTGCTTTCATTAGTTTAAGAAAATCCTCTATCTGTTTCTGAGTCAAATTTCGCTCGTTTGTTAAATCAATTTTATTTCCCAATATTAGCACAGGAAGTTTTCCTCCTAATTTTTTGAAAAAAGGTACAATCCAATTTTCCTTAATCTTTGTCAAAGTTTCGGGTCTCGTGACATCAAATACTATTATGGCTCCAGTAGATCCATCAAAATATCCTTCTCTTATTGCTGAAAAATTTTTCTGTCCTGCAATGTCCCAAATTGCTAATTGTACATCATAATTTTCTATTTTAAGATTATGAATACCAAAGTCTACACCAAGGGTAGTTAGATAGAGATCGGTGAATTTACCTGTTATTATTCTATTTTTAAGACTTGTTTTACCTACCATACCTTCTCCTAGGAGTGAAACTTTGAATTGGACCTTTTTGTTCATTTTTTATGAAACAACCTGTTTTTAATGGGTTTTATGATTAAAAGTTATTTCTACTTCTATTAATGCTTTATCAGTTTTTATATAATTTTTTTCGAACAAATTTTTATCTATTTTAAAATTTGAAAAATTCCTCATAGCTTTTAATTATTGTTGAATCATCTAATTGTTTCCTTAATTCATCGATACTGCTATAAGGTTGATTTTGATAAATTTTTTCTGCTCTTTTTCTTCCAAAATTAGGTAAATAGCTTAAAGATTTTTTATCATAGGTATTAATGTCTATAGGTATTGGTAAAATAGACAGAGATCTAAAACCATGATCAACTACCATTACATCAGTGAATTTATTGATTTCTGTCTTAAATGGGACTGTTAATAATAATGAATAAGTTCCTATTTGCCGACCATGCGTAAAATTTTGATCATGAACCTCCATGTACACATTTTTAAGAACCGTCCCCTTTGGAGCTACTCTTTTGAGCATTGGCTGATCAATTTCTTGTCTAATTTTAGCTTTATATTTTTGAAAGATATCCTTATATTTATCAGGCTTGAAATCCTGTAATAATCCTGCAACTTGTCTAAGATTTATTCTTCTTAATAAAAGATTTTCGTCATAAATTTGTTTTAAAAATTCAAAATTTAATTCAAAGGTTTCTTTTGTTTCTTTTAGGAGACCAGAGATAAAATTTAATCCAGGTAGCAATTTTGGTAATCCATTTTGCCCCCGTTCACCTCCTAATTCATTTAATAATCTTATTGCAAATAATGTCTCTTCATTTGTTGCATTTAAATTATTCGCTTGTTGAACATTCGGATCAGCTGATTCAAGCCCAAAAGGCAATAAATTACCCGCTGTGCAAAATTCAACGAGTAATTTTGTAATTTCCCTGCTTTCAACTGGATATTGAGCAATTACTGATGGGTTTGCATTATCTAAATGCAACACCTCTAATTTTGGAGCAACATTCCAAATACCTGTTAAAAGCCGATTCCAGGCATCAAAATTAGGCACAGGATTTTCCTGTTCACCAATACCTGTTCCCATATAAGCATAAACATCTGTCTGACCTCCTAGACGAAAGTTTCTTACTCCAAACTTATAGAGAAGCTCAATTTCATTGACAATATCCTGTGGTTGTCTTGTTAGTACAGTTCCTAATAAAGGTTCAATACAAAAATTACATCCTCCATTAATATATCTGGGACAGCCTCGAGAAGTTTCAATTTCAACGATTAAAGGTTGAGGAAAATCAGGATGCTTTGTAGCTAATTCAGTTCCATATTTTGCCCACTCATTCCATTCTTGCTGAGATCTCTTTCTGCTTAATAAGGAACCATCTCGTAAATAATCGAACACAGTTGCGTCAATATCCTGTTTTGCTACGAAATCAAATAAAGGTTTGATATTTTTTGCTAGAACTATTCTTTCTCCACCTATTCCACCATAACCAAAACGTGCAGCTGCTCCACCAAAGATTGCCATCTTCGGTTGAATAGATTGAATTATAGTTTGTGTCTCTTGCATTGTTATAGGAGTACCACGGAGATATTTTCCAGGAACAATGCATCCTGCTACTATAATAACAAGATCAGGTCTCTTATATCGAGACAATGTTTCAACCGAGAGATTTCTATATTGATCTATCGTGAGATAAGTGCAATCATAACCCAATGATTTAATGGCACCAAAAATATATCTTAAATGAAAGGAAATGTAAGGTGGTACACCAAAAGCACTGGGTTCATCTACATACCCATCTATCAGTAATATTTTTTCTATTTGAGTCACAGATTTTCAACTAAGTATATATATTTTATTTTTATCAGAAAAAAACATTAAATAGGTTATTATTTCTCTTTTTTAAATGTAATTAGGTGAGTTACGTTTTCTACATTGAATTTCTCTTTTAATTCGGCAACAAAGGATTCCGCAGTTTCACGACTAACTAGTCTTTCATTTTTAAGATCAACTTTGTTTGCTATAATTATCAATGGAGGTTTATTCGGGACAGTATCATAAAAAGAACCAATCCAATTGTTTAAAAGATTTTCAAACGATTCTAGGCGAGTGACATCAAATACCACCATACCTCCTCTAGATCCTTCAAAGTAGGATTTTCGAATACTCGAAAAAACTTCTTGCCCAGCAACATCCCAGATTGCTATAAAAACAGTTTTATCATCTAATTTCAAAGTATGAGAAGAAAAATCTACCCCTAATGTAGTCATATATTTATCTGTAAATTTACCAGTCAAATAGCGATTTTTGATGGAAGTTTTACCTACTCCGCCATCACCAAGCAATGATAATTTGAATTGGACCTTTTTGTTCATTTTTTATGAAACAACCTGTTT
>DAHXPE010000433.1 GCA_027364495.1 Candidatus Heimdallarchaeota archaeon
GGATTTTTTAAAAAATAAATTTAAATTTAATAGATTTGAACTTCAATCATGAACTCCTGCTTACCTAAGGATGACATTTCTAATTCGAGGCAGGGTAAGATACAATGGCCTTGATAATTTTGAAATAATGAGCTTTCAGAATTTTCATGACTTAAAAGAGTGTACATTTGAACATGTACAAGTGGTCGAAATCCTATTTTGAAACCTTTCTGCCATTCACTATTATAAATGGCCAAACTCGATGCAGTCTCAAAATTATAAAATTTAGTTTGATCATATTCATTTGGCCCTGATTTATTGATCTCTAAAACAAATTTTTTATCATCACCAGGTAAAATAAAATTCATTTCAGGAATGAAATAACAATTTATTGCATTATCTGATAGATTTGTTATTTGATAGTTCACAATTAATTTTTTTAACGATCCGATTATTTTAAATGTCTTTATCACTCCTAAAACACGATCTTTAAAGGTGGATGTGCATTTAAGACTTAATGAACTCTCATTTTCTAGAATTGAATATACATCATAAGGAGAAATATGAAAAAGAGAATCTAAATGTACTTTATTCTCAAAAAAAGATTTAATATCTGGTTTTTTCGAAAAGAAATAATCACGAAATGACCTTCTTGGCCAAAGATCATTTACAATACCTTCTTCTGGACGGCCTTCTGATGGATGATAAGACTCAATTAAACGGGTAAAAACGTTAGAAAAATTAAATGCATTTTCTTTATCATCTAATGAGAACATTGTTCCACCATCTGCTATGGCAATATAAATCATTATTTTTGATCCATTAATAATAGCGTCAGGCGTTCCATTTAATAAAACAGATGTAATGGTGATATTTTCAAGTAATGATTTTTTTAAGTTTTCTTTAAACAGACGTTCAAAGGAAGTAAAAGCTTTAATAAGACAACCATGACTATATTCACGAATGAATCTATAATAAATACCACCAAACTGGCCATGCCAATAAACATCGTTACATTGAGTTTGTAAAATGTAATCATATCCTTGATCAAGTAAATCATACTTATCAATATAATCTATATAGTTTTTTTGAATGTTCTCATAAATTGCTTTCATGAAAACCATTTTCTTGTGCAAAACATTACTTTCTACATATTTAGACAAGAAAGATCTCCAATGAGATCCTTGCAGAAATAAATTTATCTCTTGCATTTCAACAGGAGCAGTCTTCTTTCTAATTGCTCGTTTTAGTTTCTCAATGCGTCTTCTTTCATTACTGGGTAGTGCCCAGATACCCATTTTATCATAGCTTTCGGTCTTAAAATAGGCATAAGGCAAAGGATAAGCTTTATATTCATCAAAATACTCGGAAATAGTACAGGATTTAATCCAAGGAGTTTCATCAATCATTTCAAAGAGTTCTTGAATCCAAGGTTTACCAGTAAATCCAGTTCCGTAGCAAATATCATAGGTAGATCGGTTATCAGCAGGCCATAAGCCCATTTTTTCTGCATCAGTCATTATGACCACAAAAGGCTTAAAGGCTAAACGAGGATCAGTTGTATCACGAACATTTTTCAAAAAATTAAATGTTTCTTGAACAGGTTTCCAAGGTATAAGATAACGTATTTTTTCATTTATTGCAAGTATCTTGAGAGTGTAACCTTGGTCTTCAGTGATTACTGGATAAAAAGAACTTCTAACGGTATAAGTATTAAGTTCAAAATTTTCGTCATCAATCAAAACCCATTTAATATCTGCTTGATGAAGTGGTTTGACTAAACCAGGCTCCCATACACGTTCTGTAAGCCATAATCCTTGAAGTTCTAATTTTCCTATTTTATTATTCCAAAAATTGTTTAATTTTATAATTTGGTTAATTTTGTCTTCATCTGCAATACTAGCTAAAATTGGTTCATAGTAACCACCAGTAACTATTTCGGCTTGTTTTCGTTCAATCATTGGGATTAGATAGTCAGTAAAAATTTCTGGTTTGTTAGCATCGAGCCATTCAAGAACTGGTCCTGAAAAATGTAAATTTACCTTAATTTTAGGAAAATGAAATAAATAACTAATTAATGGAAAGTAAGATTTTTCGTAAGCTTTCTCATAAACAAAGCCAAATTGACCAACTGGTTGATGAAAGTGGATAAGTAATGGGGTATGTACGATTTGTGGATACATAGTTGTCCTTGACTAACCTTTTTGTTTAAATAATTAAATGATACAACTCAAAATGAAAATTATCAAATAGTATAAATTTATATGTAAGTTATGTTGATTCGAAAGTTTCCTAAGCATAAAATTTATTAAAAACTTTTAATTGATCTTATTTATCAGATATATAAAATATTTCTAATTTCCAAACTTTACAAGCTGAAAAAGCATTTTGCTAATAATTAAATAATATAGTTCTGGTTTCTAAATTGGCTATAACTGAAGCAGTTGTTCTCGCTGGTGGTGTTGGCTCAAGATTGTTTCCACTTACTAAATATAGACCAAAACCGTTAGTTCCTATCTGTAACTACACTATGCTCGACTGGAACTTTTTTGTCCTTGCCACAAATGGTGTCACAAGAGTTACTGTTGTTGTCAAATATTTAGGTGACCAAATTCGTAAGCATATAGAGAACTATACGACAAAAATTCATCCCCAAATGGAAATAATTGTTCCTCAAGTTGATTCAAAAGATACGGCTGATGCATTACGACTGGTTTCGTCTTATATCCGATCAGATAATTTTTTCGTAACCATGGCTGATATTGTGACTAACATAAATTTAAGAGAAATGGCTGAATTTCATGAGATAAAAGGTGGTATTGCAACTATTTCTCTTAAATCTATCACTAATCAGCCTAAGCAATTTGGTGTTATCCTATTAAATGATCAATCAAAGATTTTACATTTTTTAGAAAAACCACAACCTCAGGAATTATATCTCACAACCCTTATTTTTCGTAAGCGGGAAAGTGTTAGTTACCATACAAATTTAATAAATTCTGGTATTTATTGCTTTAAAAAGGACATACTTGACATTTTGAATGGTTTTAAGGATTTAATGGATTTTGGTAAAAATGTTTTTCCCTTTTTACTTGAACGTGATTTAGGGGTTTTTGGATATACTGCGTTAAATGATTACTTCTGGCAAGATTGTGGTCGTCCAGAACAATTGTTATGGACAAATTGGGACGTCTTAAAAAGATGGAACTGGCCATATTTGGCTAAAGGAACAGAAGAAAATGGTTCGTGGTATGGTATTAATAGAAAGATTGAGCAAGGCGTAATTATTTTGGCGCCTATTGCATTAGGAGATAATGTAACAATTGATCAAGGGAGTTCAATTAAAGAAACATCAATTGGTGATAATTGCAAAATAGGAAGTAACTGTACTATACATTATTCAATCATTTGGGAAAATACGAAGATTGGAAAAAACGTTAAAATAAATCGAGCTATTATATCAGATAATGTTATTATTGGTGATAATTGTATTATAGAAGAGGATGCTGTTATAGCTTCTGGAAGAACAATACCCCCAGATAAAGCTCTTTTAATCATGTGGTTATCAGATCGATGATCCCTTGATGTTGCAATTACAGATTTTTTTCCAAAAAAAGTACCTATTGCTAATCCAAGTTTTACAGCTAACTCTGGGATGAGGATTTCATCAACTAGACCGACT
>DAHXPE010000137.1 GCA_027364495.1 Candidatus Heimdallarchaeota archaeon
AAGAAAAATCAAAGGCCGAATGGGATTGGAGAACAGCAAAAGAATTAATATCAGCACTTATTACACAATTAGGCGTTTCAGCCAAAGATTACAAAGTGATTTATATTGAACCTCTCCATGCCAATCCAATGAATACCAGGAGATTGATTGAACTATTAGAAAAGAAATTACTGTTCCAAAAAGTAATAGTTTATAAACAACCCCATCTCATACTTCAGGAAATGAATACTCCTTCAGGATTAGTTATAGAATTAGGACATTCATTAACCTCAGTAGTAGCATATTTTAAAGGATATGAATTGTCTGATACTATACAATTTTTCGATATTGGTGGGAAAATAATTGGAGAGGAATTTAGAACTGATATACGTTATCAAATAGTTCAAGATGTCAGTTTGTTTGATTTAGGTAGAATTATTGATAGATATTTTTATGTAGCTGAAGATTTTAGTCAAGAAGTAGAGGATTATGATCGTGGTAAGTTAAAAGATTACAGAACAAACTTGCCTCTTTCAGGTAAAACCATTGAAATAACTCGAAGAAGGTTTACGATACCAGAAGGATTGTTCAAACCATATCTTTTAAAAACGGATGGTGAAAGTGGGTTAAGCGATATTTTAGCTGAAGCGATAACAGCATGTCCTCCGGATACCAGACCTGAAATTCTAGAAAATGTAATAATTTCAGGTGGATTAAGCAAGTTACGTGGCTTAGACATTAGAATCAAAAAAGAAATTCAAAAAATGTATCCTAATATTGAAATTAATGTATTAAAACATCAAAAACCAGAAGCCACTGCCTGGATTGGAGCTGATACTCTTTGTTCAAAAGGAATACCAGATTCTTTTTTTTCTAGTAAACGACATTTAAATTATAAGTTGCCATCAGTTATTAATCAGATGTACACTGAAGCAATCGGTTGTGAAAACGCTAAACTTTGGTTAGCATCATTATTAATGATTGATAAGACTCTTGAAGCCATTTTATTAGATATAAATGAAAAATTAACCGTTAAATTGGCAAAAATGAGTTTCTTCTTGGCATTAAAAGAGCAAGAAATTATAACAGAAGAAATATACACCTGGTCTCAGAGGCTGAGAATTATCAAAAATTGGGATTCACCAGTTATTTTGGCAAATACCAATCGTGAAGAAATTTCAGAATCGATAGATTTTTTGCAAGTAATAATGGATATTATTTATAATCCTAATGTTAAAGCTAAATATTAAATATTTTTCCAAGAATTTTTTTTTCAACTCATTCAATTACTGATTCCATTATTATAAGTATATTCCAGCTAAAAATAAGGAATTAAAAATCAAAAAAATCTATAAAATGAAATTTAAGCTTGTTTGACTGTAGAAAATTTTTCTTTTTCCCTCTCTCTTTTGAAAACCGATTCTACTTCAATTATGTTAAAAAATTTAGTCGCAAATTAGAAGAAGTTCGCTTATAATAAAACTGTAATTTTAAAGTTTAAGAAATGATATTATAGATAGAAAGTAGATAAAAATGGATCAAGAACCTATCATTTATCTTTCTGAAAAAGAAAAAACAGATTTGTTTCCATCCTTATATTTTATCAATGCTAATTTACATGTTTTTGTAGAAAACTTATTTCAAAATTTTTTACAAACAGATGCAGGAGAGTTATTAAAGAATACAGATCTTGAATTATTGAAAAAAAGATTTGAATCCTCCTTCAAAATTATTCTATACAATATTCAGTATCCAATGAATCTGCAAGATCATTTAGATCTATTAATTATGAAACATGCAGAGTACAGATTATTACCAGAATATTTTGACAATTTTATTGAATCATTTAATGAGGCAATTATTATAACCTTGCCCCAGACTTTTGAACAAAACTCTGCAACTTGGGCTAAATTAATTACTCAAATTGTCGATTATTTTAA
>DAHXPE010000466.1 GCA_027364495.1 Candidatus Heimdallarchaeota archaeon
TCTCTTAATAAACTGTTTTTTAGAACTGAGGAGCCATTTAAACACAAGTTGGAAATTTCTTTTGATAACAAAATTTTTTGACAATACAATCTTCACATGCGTCTTGATAAGGAGTGACTGGAATAACACCAGTCTCTTCCATCCACACGCTCATATCATAAATTGTTCTCAAAACAGATTTTTTAATCTTATTTATTTTATCAGAAGAAATTAAATATGGAGTTGTTTTATCAGCAGAAATATACATGAGCGCTGCAGAGGTATCAACTTCAAAAATTTCTTTGATCATAATACTATAAATAACTACTTGGGCTATATCACGTTCCAAATATTCATCGGAACTTGTTTTAAAATCCCATATAGTGACTTCTTTATTATCAGCATCAGCAGTTATCCAATCGATACGTCCAGCTATTTCAAGAGTTTTGGGATTGTTATCAAAAGAAATTTCCAACTTGTGTTTAAATGGCTCCTCAGTTCTAAAAAACAGTTTATTAAGAGATTGTACTGAATCAAGTTTGTTTCGTAAATCCTGATATCTTTTTAATAACTCCGTAATGATGGTTTCTATACTATTCGACGCTAATTCGATATCAGTTTCTTTCCATTTTGCCATATCTCTTGTTTGAGTAATTTCAATCAATATTTCCATAAAAGCGTCTTTAAAAATTGCTTTAAGTTGGTCATCCGGAGCGTTTGAAATCTTTTGAATAAAAGCCTGAGATTTTACTACTTTTTGGGCAAAATTTGAGATAATTTCGTGGATAAATGTACCAATACCAGATGACCTACCTCTAAAAACATTTTTACCGTATTTTTTGTTAATAACAAATTTACGAGGACATAAAGAGGCAATTTTAATTTCTGTGACATTAAAATGATTGGGTTTTTTGCCCAAAGGACTCTCTCACTTGGTGGTTTAGAAACAACCAATTTTTTATCAGTTTCTATCATAATTATTAACTTTGATTCTAATTCCATTTCTTTCACTATATTTTTATAATATTCTTTTTTTTCATTAAAATCAGAAAATAATTTATTTACAATTACCATCATTTTTTTATTAGCTACTGACAAGATTTTTTCTTTGATTTCATCTTTATCAGATGAAAGGAGACCACCACCATTTTCGGGACCAGGCTCTCTTGAATAAAAAATAGGATTAATAATTGATAAAATTGGAATAATATTATTTAATAGAAAATTCATAACATCTTTTCTTGTAATAGGTATCCTGTTAAGTTCTAAGTCACCAGAACTAGCTAAATCTAATATTTTTTTACATGCATAAATAGATGCATCATCCTCAACATCTATATTATACAATAATCCGTTAGAAGAAAGAGCTTTTAATAAGTCAATACTTGCTACCCAAGAAGATTTTACTGGTATATTTATATCGCGAATCATAACCCAGTTATCAATTTTTTTCTCTCTTAATGTGTTTTGAATCATTTTAAGAATGTTGTTAAACCTATTACCATTTTCATTATTGCAAATTTCTATACCTAAATTTAAATTTGATTTATTTTGTGATTTAATGTTTAAAATTAGATCAATTTCATTTGATTTGTTTTTAATAGTAACATTTTCAATAATTAAACCGTTAATAGGAATTTTTTGATCTTTAAGACCTTTAAATAAATCTAATAATCCATCGCGAAGATAAGTTTCCTTTGATGCAAAAGAAACATCTTCTGGGTCTGTTTTATATTTTTTAATTATATCTTTGAATTGACTATCAATGAATTCTTCATTTGTCACATTTTTTTGGTCTATCCCTGCAGAATGCTCAAATTTATCGAGTAAGCTAAATGAATTGTATTCCTTCATTTGTTGAAATTTCACTTTTAAATGATTCAAAACATGCCTAGGATTTTTACCGACATAATTACTTAATTGGTCTATATAATTATGAGAAAAAGGATAAGTTTTCAATTCAGGAGCTGATGGATCAATTCCCCAGACACTTTTTAATCGTTCTTCAACGATTTTTATCATTTCTTCAGGGCTTGGATTAATTAAAGATGCCTCAGAAGAAATTCTTGCTTTAACAGACCTCTGAAGTAAATTCATCATATAATCAGCCCATGTTTCTGCTAATGCCATTAAAAGGATGAGTGTGTTTGGTGTTCTATCGACAATGTCTACTAAGATATCAAAAAAAGCGATAATTAAACCATCATCATATCTTGCTCTAAGTGATTCAATTTGATCAAAACAGATCAAAAGAGGTTTATTTGACAGAATGAATATAGAATACAAAACACGCTGAGCAATACCTTCGTCAGAAATTGATTTTTTTACGCCAAGTTTTGAAAGAACATCATCATCCTGTTCAATACCTTCTAGCCATCGCATTGCGAAAATTCGTAAATCTTTGTCCAAAGTTTTAAATAAAACTGTTAAAAATGTTAAATCAACGCGTGGGAATTCTCTTTCAATATTTGCAATAGATATTTCACTGATTTGTTTTAAAAATTCAAGAACCGTTGAATTGGAGTCAACATTTTTTAAAAGGATGGTGGGTTCAGATTCTAACTTTTCCATAAAACTAATTAAATTAGAATGATTCGATTGAGTTATTTGAGATGCTCTTTTTTTTTCTTTGAATATTTTAATAAGTGAATTTGCTAAGATATAAGAAATCAATTTCTCCATTTCATTGAATTTTTCATTTTCTTGAGGTGTTCTGAGTGAAACAAATATCTCTCGATAAATATGACTAAAGATGGAAGTTCTTTCAGATACAGGTGGAATTACGACAAATAAAAAATTGTTAGCTTTAGATAAACGTCTTAAACGAGCTATAAAATGAGTTTTGCCAATTCCTGTTTGACCCTGAACAACCATCATCTTGGAACTAGTCTTAACTTCAGAAAGAAAATTAAGAACAGATTTAGTTAAAGAACCATTGACAGATTCAACATCAGGTTGGTTAATCCAAACGTCTTTTAAAACATTATCACCACCAAAAGGATTTTTTGATTCAGTTAATTTTTTATTCCAATCAGCTTCAGTAACCATATTAATCCCCCTATTTACGCCAAACAACGTAATTAATCAGACCGCGAGTATGATGTTTTAGAGATTTATCACTATCTTTGATCAAACTTGAATCACCAGCAGTTTGTAGATCAATAACGCCTTTAATTTCAAGAGAATAGAGTTCGTTTTCAAATTGAGATCTTGAAACACCTTTTTTATTCATTTCATCCCACAATTTTGGAATAGGAATGAGACCACCTCTTTTTTCTTGAAAATTTATTAAATCATAAGATTTACGTAGAAGATTAGTAAATTCATAACTAGAAATAGTTGTTGAAAGGTTCGCTGTACCTATATTTATTTGAGATGAATCTTTCCCTCCCACTGTCTTTTCCAAAATTGACATTCGAGAATCCAATTCCTTAACTTTTTCTATTAAGGTCAAGAGAAGTTCATCTTTTTCTTTAGCAGTCAATTTTTTTGCTGATTTTTGTCGGCTCAAGTGAATATAAAACACAGCCAAAGGATGTATGCAAAATGTTTAAAAAAAAAAAATAATATGATCTTATTCAATTTATTTCATTTTATTTAAACTAATTTGAAATTATTCTTACAATCAGAATTATTTCATGTGGATTTTTTCAATTCAATTTTTTTGGTGGATTAATTGTTTTCAAATATAAGTAAAGAGGATATTGATAAGATTTCAATTCAAATGGCACAAAAAAAGGTTACTAAGGCACCTTTGACTAAAGCATTAGGGGAAGACCTCTATAACTCTTTAGTTGATAATAATGTTATCATGCAGACAGGAAGATCAGTTATGTTTTCTGAGGAAGCTAAAAACAATTTTATTAAGCAGTTTGGACCACTTCCAGAAAAAGCGACGAAAAAATCCTCCAAAAAGAATGGTAAAAAAACACCCGAATCAAAAGCAAAAAAATTGACTGCTAAAGAAAAAGATGAACTTCTCTTGACCTTAATAGAAAAAGTTAAGGAATTGGATTCTCGAATGTCAATTTTGGAAA
>DAHXPE010000467.1 GCA_027364495.1 Candidatus Heimdallarchaeota archaeon
TTAGCAAATAAAAAATTGTTACTATACTCATCTAAGTTTGAAAAAAATTTTTTCTTCACAAATATCAAGTTCAGTACTGGAATACCTGTGGGTTATGGGTAAGCTTGCTGTTGTTGAGCGTACTAAACTATTTCACAAAAAATATGATTTACTTGAAAATTATGTTCCCACTGATTACTTATCTCATAATGATGGATCTGTTACTGGATCCTTTGACAAAAAACTTCTGGTTATGCATAAAAGTTTTCCAGTTATTTCAGTTGGGAAATTGACAAAAAAGGATGATTTAAACTCATTTGTGAAGAAAAAATTTTTTTCAAACTTAGATGAGTATAGTAACAATTTTTTATTTGCTAATGTTGAAGATATGGGTAAAATTGTATTGATTCCTAAAAAATATGATGAATTATTATCAGTTGATTCATGTGATGATGAACTGCGAATGATTGGTGTTTTAGATCCCTTAATTTGGGACAGGGAGTTATTAAAAACTTTGTTTGATTTTAATTATACTTGGGAAGTCTATAAAAAGGAAAAAGATAGAATATGGGGTTATTATGTTTTTCCATTATTATTTCAAGGAAAATTTATTGGAAGATTCGAATGCAAGACATTTGAAGAAAATAATTTAAAAATTCTAAATATTTTTAATCTACAACTTGAAAGAAATATTAAAATAACCAATATGGAAAAATCAGCATTTAAATATCTTCTAGATAGAATATCCTCAATGTTATCCGTTGATAAGATTTCCAAGGATGCAAGTATAAGAAAAATACTAAAATAAAGTAGATTTGTATGGAATACAATTTAAATTACATAAGATTACTTACAAACAATTTTGATAATATGTGGGATTTTTATGTCACTAAACTTGGCATGAAACCTCGTCTTGGCAAAGAAAATGGCGTCTATGAAGAGTTTCTAATAAATGGAGCTGTTTTATCAATTTACAAAAGAGAATTTATGGGTAATGCGTTAAATTCTAGACTTGGTAAATTTCCAACTAAACCTCAAGATGTATTTGTCGTTATTTTGCAGGTACCAAGCGTTGATGAAGCTTATAAAGAATTAAGAAGTAGAGGGGTTGAGTTTATTACTGGTCCTCAAGATAGACAAGATTGGATTATCCGTACGGCTCATATTCGAGATCCAGACGGTAATTTGATTGAATTAAATGAACCTATCAAGAAAAAATAGATTTTTAATTATTATTAAAGTGCTTAGTGAATTCTAAAGCCACATCTTTTATAAATTTTTTTTGTTCATCATCCAATGGTCCTAAAACAGCTAAAATATACTCTTTTTTATGAGTTGAATTATTGACATCAACAGGTACTGCGGCAACATCAGTAATACCTAACTCATTTAAAACTGACTTTGCCTGTTGTTGATATTTGACATCAGGTACTAATCCTGCGATTAATTCTGGTAATTTTTTAAAATAAATTGATTTTTTTTCTGCATATACTCGTCTTAATACTGGGGTCTTGTCGACCTCAATCTCAATTTGTCTTAAAGGAACAGTGACTGAATGACTTAAAATATCTATGACTTGGTTAGGAGCTCCAATATGATTAATCCGTGCTATTGGATTATTATTAAAACTATTTACTTCGTAGAGAACATTCAATAAGTCATTCTTATATATAAATACGGACATTTGTATTGCTTTATCATCTATGTCATCTTTACTTTCTTGTAAATATTTGACAAAATTAATAACTGGTAACAGAATAACCACCAAAAAATTTTTGATTAAATATCATCAAACGATTTAACATCGATTGGAATTTCATTAATGTCACTGATTCCTAAACTAAGTTGTGTGCTAGCAATTGCTGCACGTTCTCTTTGAAATTTGTAGCCAGAACACCTTAAGTCATCGCGTTGAGGTCGTTCTGAACAGTTTAAACAAATCTCTTCGTTTCGACTGTTCCGGAAAATGGTTAAAGGAACAAAAACAATTGCAAATACAATAATAACAATTGCACGAACCAATAAATCTGGATGCCCAGGAAAAATACCAACAAGAAATGTTAATCCCGTACTGATTCCTAAAAGAAATCTTGCTACATCTTTCACCAACCTTGGTAAGGAAAAAATCAGTTGAAATAAGGTTGGAACTATTAAAGCAAACATTAAAATGGCAAGAGCATATTTATTCATTGCATACCATCCTAGTAATAAACCTGCAATAAGACCAGTTAGGATTCCAGGATACCAGAAGAGACATCCACGACATACATCTCTATTAAAGATCCTTAAGGTATGTCCATTAAACGGTGTGCACATAGGATGGTGACTTAAACGAAACGGACCTTCAATCCATTTAGATATGACAATTAATTCTTTATTTTCAGGCAACTGCTAAGAACTCCTTAATATTTTGTTCAATTTCTGGATTTTGCTCTAATTTTAATTTATATCTGGATATTTGCTTTATATCTTCAAACGATTTCTTTCTTGACTTAAACATTGTTTTAGCTTTAGAATCTTTTGTTACGGCATACATCAGTATTAAATCGTTTTCATGGAATTCTTTAGGTTCTTTATCCTTAATTTTTTTAAAAACCACGTCTTCAATTTGATTCAAGATTTCAATTATAGTAGAATAGTTTTTTTGATCAAATAAAATGGGAAAATATTCTTCATAAATAGTTATCGCTGTTGTAGTATCTTTCATTTTTAGTAACTGGTTGACATTGGCCTTTAATCCTTCTAATAAGGCTGTAGTATCGCCTTTTTGTAAATATCTTGCTTTAACTAATAATATTTCGATGGGTACGAGCGAATCTTTATCATTTAATTGTTTGATGAGATCAACAGTTTCATCTGCAAGTCTATATACTTCATCGAAGTTATTTTCTGCTAAAAATAGACCCATTGAGATATATAATATTCTACCACGCAAATCAGGGAGTTCAACTGAAGCTGATTTTTATGTAAATTATTCAAATTTAGCGATTATTCAAGAAAATTTCGAATTAGCTTATGAATTACTCTCAAAAGCTGGCTCTTTATAT
>DAHXPE010000480.1 GCA_027364495.1 Candidatus Heimdallarchaeota archaeon
TAGCGGTAAAAGGAAAAGAAATACCTACTATGATGAGTTAACCAAGACGGGTGAAGAGTATGTAATTTTGTTAATTTCTTATGAATTAAATTTTGAAGTTAAAAAAATTGATTATTATTTTAGATTAGCAAAAAAGTTACAACATTCATTTCATATACCTGGTTGGAAATTGCATCTACCGAATCCAAAGAATTTCGATAAAAAATTTGTACGAAATAAAATAATAACTCTTGCTATATCATTTAAATCTGAACTGGATAAAGAACAAGCATCAATCTCAGTAACACAAGCGTTTGTTTTGAATAATGCCTACAAGAATTTTTTATGGGAATAACCTTTTTTTTGCTTGTTAAGATTTATAAAAAATATAGTGCCAATTACGAAAAAACTGGTTGGTTTTAGTGGTTGTCGCACTTAATAAAGTTGATTCAAAAATATTTGTTATTTTAGGATTGCTAGGTCACTGTTTTTGGAGACAATTTTTCTTCTATTTCAACTAAAATAGGCATTATTGAGTCTTTTGTTGATTCCTGTAGAAATCCGTTTGTTTTTATTTTCTTTTTAATCATTAAAACCATTTCCAAGTCATCTTCGACCATGTAATCTATAAAATCCTTCCAATCTAGTTTCTTGCCACGTTTTTGCTCATATTTTGCTATTTTTTCTAACGCACGGAGTCCAAGAATTCTTACTTCTCGATCTTGGTTTGCAAGGATGTATCTTCCGAGTGAATCTTCATCGCCGTAAACACCAAGCTCATCAATCGCATCCTGTTGAATTGCTATTTTTGAATTGTCAATGATATAGATTAGAATTGGTGCAACAACTTGTAACAGAAAAGGGACATGCAAATTATCATCAAATTCCTTTATGATATTCTTAAAATTTCGAATTTTTCCCAACTTTAATTCTTGTTCAATGAATGGTAACATTTCTGGCAAAATACCACAGACAGAACAGAGTTCCATACTAATATCATTAATTTCTGCGTCCCAATGTTCTCCATAAAATAGTTCTAAGACCTCGACTATTTTAGGAGTAAGTTCTTCACTAATTATGACACTATTGCAATTTGGACATTTTTTTTCCATAATTCTTAATTCCAATAAAATTTAATATTTGTAACTACTACCACCAATAAATTCGCGCATGAGGCTTGTTTTTGGAATGCTTTCAATTTGTTCTTGTGTAGCAGTTGTGACTTCGTTTAATAAGTTATAAACACGTTCAGCTCTGATATATGCGTCTTTTCGATCCTCATCATTTTTATATTTTTCAATCCATTCAGGAAAATAGTCGAAAAGAAAAAATTTATGTACAGGTAATTCATAAGCAAGAGCTCCATTAATAATGTAATCAATATCAGCTGTATTTATATGTGGTATTATGTACCTCATCTCTGCCCTTCTTACATAATGCCAATGAGTAAGTGTTTGTTCAGGTTTATATCCTCGAAAATTTAGATCACGAATCATCCTTCTAAGTAATCGAATATCTGTCCATCGAACAAAATAACCTGAGGAATCTCGTTGTTGAGCCAGAGTTTCTATGAAAATCTTCATTTTTTGTTTTTCTGAAACACTTTTAGTCAAATCAGGATATAATCCGTGTAAACAATCCAGAAGAATAATTTCATTTTCTTCGAGATGCATAGGGATTTTTTCAGGAATTCTTTTTCCCGTTTTAAAATCATAATAAGGGGTTAAAACTTCTTCCCCACGTATTAAATTTCTTAAATGTTCATTAAACAGTTTTATATCAATAGCAAAAGGTGTCTCAAAATCATAATCTCCATAAACATCTTTAGGGTGCAATTCTAAATCGAAAAAATAATTATCAACATTAATAGTTTTAAAAGTCTTATCGTGTTTCTGTAATGCCTCCTCTAATTTAATAGTTGTAGTGGTTTTACCACTAGAAGAGGGTCCAGCAATAATAACCAGCTTAACTTCATTTTTATTAAGAATTCTATTAGTAGCTGCTTGAACATCTTGCTGATAAGCGGCATCAGATCGTTGTACAAGTTTTTCCCATAAAGATATATCTCCACTCATAACCATGTTGATCTTATTCAGGGTTTCGTACCCGTAACCATGATTCCAAACCAAAACGTTCCAAATCTTTTGATAAGGGATAGTTCCAGTGAATTGAGCCTTTCTTTGGTATTCATCAAAAGTTTTTTTACGTGCTCGTTCTAAAATGAAAGCCTTAGCAGTTCGCGCATGACCACGCTCAATCAAAGTTTTTTCGATATAGTCATTGATTTCTTCAGTAGTCGGGGTATCACCTTCTTTAATTGAACGATTTATAAGATACACAACTTCATTAGCAATAAGAAGAGACAGTTCGCGATCTCTACCACCGACTGAAGAAGCAGCTTGAAAAATGGAATCTGTAATAGCTTCAATATTAAAATCTTGAAGCGTTCCATCCCGTTTAATCACTTTAGTGAACTTTGCAATAGACATTCAAAATCAATTCTTTATAAAAAAAGAAATTGAAAAATATTTGTAATAGCACTTTAAATTGGTAAATTAAGATGCGGGTTTTCCTTTACTATGGAAAAGAATAAATTACCATCCACCAGAAACATATTCAGGTTTTTCTTCCTCCAAATTATCAATTTTCTTTTTCAGTTCCTTTTTTTCTTTATCCAAAATTAGAATAGCACCAGCTTGATTTTCAAAAGTTTTTATACTTAATATAAAATCAAATAGTGGTTTTGTCGTTAAAAGTTCTCGTATTATTCTAGTACAAGTTTCCTTAAATGATAGACAGATACTCGATTGAAAATAGCTCGATTGGAATTTAATTAGTAAAAGAGAAATAATCAATAATAACCTAGTTTTTCACCAAGTAAAAGTCCAATGATAATTTTAGGATCAACTTCGGATTCATTTTTGATCATATCCCATAATTCATCTTTAGTTTTATAAACTATTTGCGAAATCTCGTCTGGATCGACTGTGGCATTGGTTTTTATAAGCCCTGTTGCAAAATAAACATGGATGACCTCAGAAGAATAACCCATGGCTGGAGGATAACTAGTTAATTTAATCAATTTTTCAGCTTTATAACCAGTTTCTTCACTTAATTCTCTAACAGCAGCATCTTCAGGTGTTTCACCAGGATCAACCTTACCTGCTGGAAATTCGAGAGTCTCTCGATGCAATGCATATCGTGCTTGTTTTACCAGAACAAATTTGTCTGGTTCAATAAATGGAATTAAAGCAACGGCAGGGGGATAATCGATAATAAGTCGTCTGGTAGTAGCACCAGAAGGCTTTTGAACTTCATCCAAAATAGCCTTTACGTTTTTGACTTTTATTTCAAAAAATCTAGTTATTTGTTTTTCCATAATTAAAAAATAAAAAATAGTTTAAGAGTCTTTCAGTTAGTCTGATTGGGTTGAATTTCTGCTGATAGTAAAGTATCCACTGTCTTATTCGTAATAGACGCTTTTGTTTTTTTATTAACTAACATAATACCAGTGAAAATTAACAAAAATGATAAAAAGTGAACAATTGGATCTATTTTTTCACCAATGAAAACTGATGCAGCAATACCAAAAACAGGGACTAAATTAACAAAAACAGCAGATCGTCCAGCACCAATATGCTTAACTCCCTCAGTGTAAGAAACATATGCGATTAAAGAAGAGAAGAAAGCTAAATATAAAATTCCTAACCAAATTTCCAGTGTTCTGAGAGAGGAACCAATTGAAAATAATAACGAAGGATTCAAAAAATAATTTGGACCAGTTAAAAAAGCAAAAGGCAAAGAAAAGATAAGGCCTATAAGTGAGAGCCAACTTAGAACATGAAATGATGATGGTTTATTTTCATATTTATTAAACAAACGACGTAATAATACTGTGTAGATTCCATAACAAATTGCTGAGATGAAGACTAAAAAGTCTCCTAGATATCGGTTCGGCACATTTGTATTAGGAGAGAAACCAACTATTAATAAAACTCCAGTAAAGGCTAAAATTGAACCAAATATTTTAATTGGAGTAATAATTTCCTTAATAAGTGCTGTTGCAACAAATAAAACAATAATTGGACTAGTAGCAACCACTAATGATGCATCGGATGCAGCTGTATAAGTCTCACCATATAAATAACCAAATTGATAAAAAGTTACTGAAATAAGTCCCATAATGGAAAGTTCTTTCCAATGTTTTTTGAAAAATCTATAACCGATTGTTCCTTCTTTTAAATATGTTACCATGAATAAAAGACTGACAAAAATAATGTACCGAACAACAATAATAATGAAAGGTGGAATGGATGGACCAAATTCAGTACTTACAATAAATCTGCCTATTGGCCAAGCCAAACCCCACAAAAAAACCGTCATAAGTAGTAAAATATAAGCAAAGTATTCTATGGGTAATTTTGATGCATTTAAATTCACTAAATCAACTTCACAATTTAGATAAATAAGTTATTCATCCATTAAAAACTTTAAACACCAATTTTGGCTTTTTATGAAAATGAATAAGTTAAAAAAACCTTACAATTGTTAATTATTTGCTAATTTATAAAGCTTATGGCAATAAAATCCAAGTTATTTAGAAAAAAGTGGTTAAATAATTTCTTTACCCTTTAAATTTAAATTAAAGGATAAATAAAAAAAATATATCGAAAAAATGTTTTTTAAAATAAATTCGACTTTATTTAAATAATGAAAAATAACCTCATCATCTTTGAAACAATGAAACAAAATAATCTTATCCAAAAAATTAAAGGACAACAAAAATTTTCATTTGATTATTTTCTAAGTATTTTATTCACGATTTTTTTGATTCTTGAATGTCCAGTTTCATAATTAGGAATATCTTTTCTTTCGCTACGAATAACGGAAATGAGAAAAGTTTCTAATTTATCTTCTGTTAATTTATCCGCAGGCACAACAACATCTATATAATCATTCATAAGACGAGCTTTACTTGTATATTCTTTAAGTTTCAATCCTTCTAAGCAAAATTGATCTGATATCAATTTTAACTCATCAGTATCAGAAGCTTCTTTTATAGCTTTGAAGAAGGAATTGATAATGAAGGCATAATCTGAATCTATAACCCAATAGTTAAATTGATTAGAATCAAGTTGGTTAGATGTTGAGTCATACAATTAAAGAATTCACCTGCTATATTAACTATGTTTAATTATTTATATCTAAAACCAAATCAATTTTATTTATAAAATTTCTTAGTGTTGATATATTTCAATTTTTTATTAATTAATGTATTATGTGAATGTTTTTTATATGTTCTCACTAAAAATTTTTTTATAGGACTTTTTGTGTTATTTCACTCTTGGAATTTTTAAAACCTATGCTTTCATAAAAAGTTTTTAAATTTTAAGTATCTATCATAATTACCTTGGTAATACAAACTTAGTATAAAGTCGGGATAGTTTTACTTGAAATGATAGTTTTATGTCTTTTTGCAGATAATAACCAGCCGATAAAATTTTTTGAAAAAAAATCCCGACTGTTTGCCTTCCTCAGGAGCAATTTTTAATATTAATTAAGAATTTTTAAAAGAAAACAAAGGTTAAGTCGATAAAAAATAATTATAGCAATTCAATTTTATGGATATTTTTTTTGGCAAGCCAAAAATTAACAATAGAAATTCAATTTTCAGATATACGTTCTTAAAAAGTAAGTGGAACGGAAGGTTAATATTATTTAACGATATACAAAAAAATTATTCTCGTTAAAGGAAGCAATTATAAAAAAAAGTTTTAAATTTGAAAAAAAAGTGGTTAAAATGTCTGAAGATAAAATTGAATGGTATCATGATTTTATAGATTTGGATTATAAACCTTCAAAGACAGATTTAGTGGTATTATTCTATTATGAACCAGGTGAAGGGGTAAGTAAGGAGGACGTGATTGGCCGTTTAGCAAGTGAATCATCAATTGGAACCTGGACTACATTAGAAACATTGGATAAAAGAATTTATGAGATGAGGGCAAGAAGCTACTGGTATACTGATAATTTGGTTAAAATAAGTTATCCATTAGAACTTTGGGAGCCTGATAATATCCCTCAACTACTTAGTGGAATAGCAGGAAATATTTACGGTATGAAGGCGGTTAAAAATCTTCGTTTAATTGATGCTGAGTTACCACTTGATTTTGTGAGACGAAACAAAGGACCTCAAATTGGTACTGGAGCATTTCAGGAGATATTTAAAAAGAAAGAAGGGCCAATAACAGCAACGGTCCCAAAACCTAAAATAGGAATGACTGTTGAACAACATATTCAGGTATCAAAAGATGGTTGGAGTGGTGGATTGGATATTATTAAAGATGATGAGAACCTAACAAATCAATCATTTAATAGATTCAAGGATCGAGTTGAAGGAATGGCTAAGGCTCGTGATAAAATTGAACAAGAAACTGGACAAGTAAAGGATGCGTTCATAAATGTCACAGCTGAAACAAGAGAAATGGAAAAACGAGTTAAGCTCCTTTTTGAAAACAGATTTCGATATTTTATGGTAGATGTGGTAACTAGCGGCTTTGCTGCTGTCCAAACTATGAGAACTTTGTCTGAGGATTATAACATGGCAATACACGCTCATAGAGCAATGCACGCAGCCTTTACTAAACATGCAACGCATGGTCTATCAATGTATTTCCTTGCTAAGCTCATGAGACTTATTGGCGTGGATAACCTTCATATCGGTACTGTTGTTGGAAAATTAGATTCGCCCAAATCAGATGTATTAGCAATGAAAGATTTATTATTGAACCAATCGGTTAGAGAAGGTCATAACGGAATGCAATATCTTCATCAAGATTGGGATAATTTAAAGCCAGTGATACCAGTAGCATCAGGTGGATTACACCCAGGAACTATACATGAAGTAATGGATGTATATAATACAACCAATATAGCTTTACAACTAGGTGGTGGAATTCATGGGCATCCAGGAGGAACCTATGCAGGAGCTAAAGCAACAATTCAAGCAATAGAAGCATGGAAAGATGGATTGACGGTTGAAGAAAAAGCAAAGACCAATCCAGAATTAAAACACGCATTAGAAAAATGGGGTCAAAGTCACCCAATATAAAATGGAAATTTAACTTATCATTTCTTTATTAAATTCTTTTAAAACCCATCTAAATAGCTTTTATAAGTAATATAAATCGTTGAAAAAAACTAGGATTTGTTTTTGATGGCTGAATTAGTTGGTAAAGATTTAATAGATTTTGAACTTCCTTATGTTGGCGAAAGTGGTTTGGAAAAAGTAAAATTATCGAACGAAGCTAAAGATTCAAGCGTTTTACTTTTATTCTTCCCAGCTGCTTGGACAAAAGTATGTACTAACGAGGTTTGCACCATGCGTGATTCCTTAGCTGATTATTCTAACCTTAACACCAAAGTTTTTGGAATATCAGTTGATATGCCTTGGGCACTGGATAAATTCAAAAAAGATAACAAATTAAATTATAAACTTTTATCTGATGCAAATAAATCAGTTATTAAGGCTTATGATGTCATTTGGCCTGATTTAGCTGGTATTCAAAATACTGCCAGACGATCAGCTTTCATAATAAAAGATGGAAAAATAACCTATCAATGGATTTGTGAGAATCAAAGTCAAATCCCACCTTTTGAAGAAATAAAACACCACTTAAAATAAGAAATTTTAAATTTATTAAGCCTTTTAAATAATAATTCTCCTATTCTTCCTGATAAAATTTCTGATCTTTTATATAATCTTATATAAAATTCC
>DAHXPE010000496.1 GCA_027364495.1 Candidatus Heimdallarchaeota archaeon
AGCAGAAATAATAGTCGAAGAATATACAGATAACACAGTATCAGGGATGGATCTTAAACGCAGTCAATTACTTAAACTCTTAATGGACATAGAGCAAAAACAACTTGATAGTGTAATTATAACTCGGATTGATAGATTATCGCAAAAATTAGAAGATTTAATATATTTAGTGACTAAATTCGATGAGCACAAAATAAATATAATAAGTTTAAATGAAAAATTAAACACACAAGCGAGTACAGGGAAGTTTTTCATTTCTATTCTTGGATCGCTAGCTCAACTTGAGCATGAGAAGCATTCAGAAGAGATGCGAAATACTTTTGATCAATTAATGCAAGAAAATTCTTTTGGTGGATCAACTCCTTTTGGTTATCTTTATTCATTCGTCACAGATGGAGCCTATACTGCCTATACAAATCAGAATGCAATTTTATACAATTTACCTCCAATAAAAGTGTTTAATAGGTCCAATGACGAAATATACCCTGGTGACTATGTTAAATATATGTTCGATTGGTTTATATCTTATAATTCGATCTCAAAAGTAGCGAGAAGATTAAATGATCTGACAATACCTATTCCAAGAGTAATTCAAGAACAAGTTAAAATTTATCAAACTAAAAAAGAGAATCATCTGCCTACTCCGAAATATATTCTTATCAATAAACCAGGTTTTTGGTCCCGAACAACAGTCCGCGATATTTTACTAAATCCGTTCTATACTGGAATACGTGTCTGGAATCGTTTTGATAAACAGACTCAACAAGAGCGTGCTAATGAAGATTGGATATTTCTTGATAATGCTCATGAAAAATTAATTGATGAGAAAACATATATACTTGTAACATCTCTCTACGAAGAGATTAAGAAAAAACCATTTACTCAGAGATAAATAATAAAAAAAATATATGTTCTGAAATTAAAGTAAGATAAACAGAATAGCTACATGAGTTTATGTTTAGTAAGAATAGTATTTTGACCATTTAATAATGAATTTCATATTCTGAATTATGTTTTATTCTCTCCTACAAATAAAACTAAATAAACCAGAAAGTTCATTAACTTTACAAAGATTCTTTTTATTTTTGAAAAAGAATTTGGCGAAGCATTTAGGTATTATGTCTCAGCCTGACTTTACATTAAAATTCAAATCTGAGGATTTAAAATTTTTAAAAATTTGTATAATTTTATATGCGATTGCCGATTTTATGGATTTTTTAGAAACCACAGATATACAAATAGGTGAATATCAATTAAATGAAATTCATACTCTTTATCTCTCAACTATTTTGAATATTATAGCATTTCTATTAACTAATTTCTTATTATATGGTTTATTTATCTTTTACAAAAAATATAAAGATACATTTTCAAATAAAAAAATATTTTATCTTTTTATCGGATCAGATGTCCTTGTTTTCATTAGTTTTATAATTGATTTTGTCGATCCTTTTCCAAGTTATTTTTTGACAAATACTCTAACGCTAAATATGAGTAAAAATTTAGCAGATTTCAAAACTATTTTTTTCATTGAAGGAACATTAAGTCTCTTTGCCGATTTCTTTTACGTTCTTTTTGCTTATTATTTTATTAATTGGTATAACGCCTCCTTTAGTGTAAAAACATATAGAATGAAATCATTTTTCATAGCATCACTTGTAGGTTTTATAAGTTCAATAATAGATATTTTTGCTAATGTATATTATTTTTTCTTGAATGGAGGTTCAAAGGCAGTGACAGACGTGACACCAAACCTAGAGCATATTTATAGCACATATTTGTCAATTTTGAACGCCAGTGTAATTCTATTCTATTTTTCAATTATTATTGAACTATTTGCTTGTTTTTACATATATAGAAGATTTAATAATATTATAAAGGGAAGAAATTATTTTCATAATTTTCAAATAGGAATGTTCCCTCCAATCAATCAACCAATGTTCGCTCCTCCGAATAACCAGCAAATACATTACCAAGATTTTATATATTGTACTAATTGTGGTACAAAAATTCCTCCTATTTCAGATTTTTGTCTTAATTGTGGAATGAAAATACAAAAATACTAGCTCAGAGAACTTTAAACAATGTTCTAATCTTTCCCACAAGTAAAACTACTTAAACTTGATTGTGAATAGGATTACTATGAATTTTTTAATATTATTAATTCAGAATTAACGAAGCCTTCTATTATTATGTCTAAATCAGAATTTATATTAAAATTCAAACAAGAAGAAATAAAATTTTTTAAAAATTACCTTTTTTTATTTGTACTTGGTAATATTTTAATATTAATAGAAAATTCAAATTTTCAAATTGGTTCCTATCAATATAATGGACTAAATAATACCTTTACATCTTTATTATCTAATATAATTTTATTGTTATTAAGCAATTTTTTATTGATAGGTTTGTATAAATTTTATCGCAAATATCCAAGTTCATTTACTGATAAAAAAATTTTTTATTTTTTCCTTCTAACTGATTTTATTAATGTAGTAATTATTATTACAAACTATTTGAATCTTTCAAGAATTAATTCTACTCTGCCATTTATTCCAACTACAAGTGAGATCTTAGCAAATAACCTGGAATTTATTTTCATTTTTGATGTTGTTACGTTAATTGGCAGTGTTTTTTGGATTTTATTCGCTTATTATTTCACTTTTTGGTTTAACCAATCATTTAGCAAAACAAATGACAAAATTAATTCATTTTATTACGCTTCACTCTTCAATTTTCTAGGAATAATATTTCAAGTCTTAACTTTAGGATTGTATTTTATACTTAATGATCTTTCATTCACTTTTTTAATGGGGACAAAAACAGCTCAGTCTTATTATCTTTTTCTTATAGCAAAAGGTATAGGGTCAATGGTAACATTTGGTTCAATGATTATAGAACTTTATGCATGTTTCCTTATTTATTGGCGCTTGCATAATATTTCACTGAGAAGATATGACCACTTTAATCGACCATTTTTTTATCCAAAAACATCTCAAGCAACGAATTTTCCAACTAATTATCAATTGAATACCAAAACACAAACTTATGAAGAATTCATGTATTGCAAGAACTGTGGTAAGAAAATTCCCTCAATCTCACATTTTTGTTTAGTCTGTGGGATGAAGATCCAAGAAGAATGAATTATTAATTTTTAAAACACGACTATTTGACTCCATTTATTAATTAAATTTATTGTTTTCAAAAAAATACATCTTTAAACTACAGAACTAAAATTAAAATATGGTTCTTCCAAAGGTTCGAAAAGCTACTAAAAATCATAAAAGTACTAGAATTAATTTTCCTCAGCAAACCGAAAGTAAAAAAGATAAGAAAACATCTAATTTGGAAAAAGTGAAGTGGACTGATCAAAAAAAAGTGAAATCTGTTACTAGGAAGGAATTTAGGGATTAAATTCAGCTCAAAAAACATCATCTACCAGAGGTTTAGTTACAACAATTTGGACATCTATGGAACCAAGAACAATAATCTTACCTTCATGAACTAAATCATTGACGATTTTAAGGAATGTTTCTCTATTGGATTCAAAATTGCTTAAGAGTTTATTAATGCTAACGACTGTTGTACGTTCAGTTTCCTGAATTATCTTATCTCTTATTTCTTGTTCATTAATTGTCTTCTTTTTCTTCTCAGGCTTTTTGGTTTCTTCTAATTCAACTCCAAATATTCTATTAATAATAGAAAGTTTAAGTACAATCTCCTCAACTAAATAAGGGATTACTTGCTTCCTAGTGATAGTGACTGTATCCATAGCTAAATCTCCAGAGCTGGAAAGGGCAAGAAGCTCCTAAATAGTAATGTCATCGGCAGGATCAAGTTCAAAAACCCTACCCTGACCAGTAATCTGGTTAAGAATTTCAATAACAATCCATCGACTGATAGTTGAATCAGTCAGATAACGCTGTAACATCTTAAGCATGTTGGTAAAGGATTGGCCACGTTCATTATTACAGATTTCAATACCCCACTTTTCAGGAGTGCCAGTAGCATCTTTAGTAGTCAAAATAATATCGATTTCATTAACTTTTTTCTTAAAAGCAATATCAGTGACAGTTTTAGCATTGATGACAGTAACTGAATCCTTCATACCACCAAACAAATCAAAAAAACCATTTTCAAGATATGCTTCTTTGGTGGTTAAAGACTCATCCTTAACGATTTCTTTGTAATTAGTCACAATACGCTTAATCTGATTGGACAAAAATTCAGGTAAATCAGATTGTTTAGTTTCAAGTTCTTTTGGGACAATAACAGGAACAGTTTCAAGTAGAGTAATACTATTGGTAGACTTCATTTTAGTGAATTCAATAGACAACTGCTTTAAAACACTACGAGGATTCCAGCCAACAGACTCACCAAGGGATTGGATATAACTTTCAGGAAAAGGATACGTGAGATACTCTGGTTGTTTAACAGCAAGATTGAAAACAGGACTGAGACGTTTAGCAATAATTTGGGACATTTCACCGAG
>DAHXPE010000500.1 GCA_027364495.1 Candidatus Heimdallarchaeota archaeon
GATCAAAGAAATGGTTGATTTTGTTAAGAAAAGTGGTGCTAACTTTTTGGTCTGCTCTAAAGGTATTGATGATGTAGCTCAACACTTGCTTGCAAAAGCAGGCATTGCTGCTGTTCGACGAGTCAAAAAGAGTGATATGGAAAAATTAGCTAAAGCAACTGGTGGTAAATTAGTCTCTCGATTAAGTGATTTAGCACCTGATGAGCTTGGTACTGCAGGTCATATTTATCAGAAGACTGTTGCAGATGATAAAATGGTCTATGTCACTGAATGTCCTCATGCAAAATCTGTTACGATTCTTATCCGAGGCGGTACTGAATTAGTAATTGATGAAGCTGATAGAGCAATTCATGACGCTCTCTGTGTCGTTAGAAATGTTGTAAAAGATGGCAGGATTGTCAACGGTGGTGGTAGTCCCGAAATGGCTATCAGTGCTCACTTAAAGACATTTGCAGACACATTAAGTGGTAGAGAACAAATAGCTGTAAAAAACTTTGCTGAAGCACTTGAGGTCATTCCAAGAACTCTAGCTGAAAACACAGGTCTTGATCCAATTGATATCATGGCCGAGTTACGAAAAGCTGGTACAGGATTTGGTGTTGATCCAATCAATAGAAAAGTAGCTGATTTCAGAAAATTATCAGTTGTTGAGCCAGCTAGCGTTAAAAGACAAGCTATTTCCTCGGCAGCTGAGGCTGCTCAAATGATCCTACGTATTGATGATGTAATCAGTGCTAAAGATCTTGGTGGCGGTGCTCCAGGAGCTGGTGGTCCTGGTGGCCCCGGTGGAGACGAAGATTTCGATTAGAAATCTAAACTTCAAATAAAATTAATACCAATTTTGTTTTCAAATTTTTTCTTATTCTTTTTTTTAGTTTCAAAGTATCTATATTAACCAATTTTTTTTGTTTTAAATGGAAATGATGATTCAAGATTCTTTTCGATCAGCTCCTATTGATTGCACAAAATGCACTCTTCATTCTGATAGAATTCAAATAGTGTATCCAGATGTTTTTTACAATTCCAAGGATAAAATAACTACAGTCATTATTGGAGAAGCACCTGGGGCTAAAGAAGATGAGCAAGGCAGACCCTTTGTTGGCACTTCTGGAAAAATACTCCGCAAAGAACTGGAACGTGTACCTGGTCGAGTGGTAATAACAAATACAGTTAAATGCCGTCCACCTGAGAATCGTAATCCCAAAAGTGCTGAGAAAAAAGCTTGTCAGGAATTTTTAGATTTAGAATTACAACATTATAATCCTGATTTTATCATATTAGTTGGAAGAATATCCTCTAGTTTGTTTATGGATTCTGAATTATTAAGGAATTTTACCTCCTTATCAGGAACTGTTGTTAATGATAAATATATTCCAGTTCTGCATCCTGCATCTACCATGTACAATGGTAAAAAGAATAAACCTATTTGGGAAGAGTCATGGAATAATATCATTAAAGTTATTTATGAAAAATTTCCAAATGCAAGTAAAATTCTTACAAAATCAAAAAAAATTAGTAAAGATGGTAAAATATTAACATCTTTAGGTCAATTTATCCAGGAAAGTGAGTAATGAGCTTTAACGAGACTATTTTACTAAAATTCATAACTCGACTTGAACGAGCGAGTTCAGAAAGATCTACAAAGACTGCTGAACTTTTAAGATTCTGGCAAGATAGTTTTCAACTTTATTTAGGTAAAATGAAGCAACCGAAAAACATTGACCGTTATCCTAGACGATATTTTCATTTACATGCTTTACGATATGCCATTCAACAATCTAATCCTGATATCGTGTGGAATCTTTGTGTTGGAAATGTTAAAACTAGTATGCCAATTATTGAACGATTTATTAAGATGAATCAGACGAATGAGAGGACTACTTATTGGGTTAACATCGATTTTGTCCCAGAAATCCAACGATTTAATAATACTTATTTAGAAAAGAATTTGATAGGCGCAAATAAGCAAAATATTGATTCAATTGTGTTTTTCCAATATAAAGAGATAAAATTTTTTAATTGTATTGGGTCTCTTGAAGATTTTTTTGAATTATTTGACAAAAGTTTTAGTCAAATAAACGATTTAAAACAGACTTTTTTCTGTCTAGATGGGATTTCAAATGTTAATATTTCTCCTCTTGATTGGCTCAATTGGTGGAGATCAATATTACATTTGTTGAACAATAGCTTTAGTTGTTGGTATATTACCTGGTTGCATCCATCTTCGTTAGTAAAGAAATTTGAATTTTATTACAATGTTGTGTTGTTAAAGCAACACATACCCATGTATTGGATTGAAACAACAATTTTGAAATTCCAAGAAAATACCAACCATATCTTGGAAATTGTTGTTATTGAAAATGAATTTACAAAATTTGATGTTAGGACCCTAGAAAAAATAAATACCGAACAAAATCTAATTTCTAAAGATTTAATTTTTAGATTTTATGCAAATAAAGAAAAATCTCTTTTAGTTTACCAGGCATTATATCTTACGGAAGAATCTATCCGATTATTCATAAATAAGAAAGGAAAAGAATATTTAGGTCATAAGGAAATTGATAAATTACTTTTCCATATAACAAATGAATTATACTTGAAAAAAGAACAAAATTTTGTTAAAACTATACCATACCTAGCATTTAACGATTAAGAAATTCCTCTAATTTAAAATGGCAATTTACCTTTCTAACCTTTTTTGACCAAATCCATTGATTTTATAGTTATTACACATATTCCGCATCCTATTTTTAAAAAATTTCTTTTTTCTCAAAATCGTCTGGAGCCACCAAAATAACAAACTTTTTATAGAGAATAGCATTTTCTGTAAATAACTTTTCTACCGCTGGAGTATAACGTTTTTTTATAA
>DAHXPE010000526.1 GCA_027364495.1 Candidatus Heimdallarchaeota archaeon
CATCTGGTTACTTTTTCTGAGGAAGTAAATGGTTAAATCACTAATTAACGTAGCTGAAATCATTATAACTAAAAGAATAATCGTATCGACTAAAGCTTTAATAGGATTAAATTCGATAAGAATAGCGTTGGAATAATCAAAGAAATCTTAAATTAATCTTATTAAAATTTTAATGATTTTTTAGATCTTTTCTAAAAAGTAAGCAAATAATTATATATTTCAACCATTTTCCAAAAATATAATTAAGATTTAAAGAATGATGATTTTCAAGATAATTTAAGCTGGAGTGAATTTTTTTTTGCCATTTAGAAGAAAAAACAGGGACATTATCAATCCACCCGTCCGAAATGCCTTTCGATCTAAATGGATTAATTTGTTAGCTTTTGTAATTCTTGATTTAGCACAGATTGTCTTTATAAGTTCTGTTCATCTTCAACAATCTGATAAAACAATATTTAATAAATTGCTTAATGTTGGTTTTGAAATCAGCTTTACTTTTGACATTGTAAGAACTCTTCTTTTCATTATTGTCATTTATTTGCTTAGAAGTATCATAGGTAATTATATTCTTATGCAAATGTTTAACAACCCAAGCAAAGGTATGTATCAAATCTATCCGGTTGTTTTATCCGAAGATATTAATAATAGAATTTTTACGACTGTTTCTTCTGCCAAAATATCAAATTGGGTCCAAACCATTGCTGATGAAATGAAAATTGGCTCTATTTCAAAGGTCTTCCTAGCTAAGACTGCAATTCCAAATGCTTATACAATAGAATTGTCTGCATTTCCATTTATTCCATTTATTCGAAAAAGAAACTTTGTCGTCCTAAATTCAAATATTTTACTTATTTTGAAAGAGGAAGAAATCAAAAGTGTTATTGCTCATGAATTAGCACATATAAAAAACCATGATTCTATATTACGACTAATACTTTCCGGTCCTCATTTGTTTTTACAAGCTGCCTATTTGTTTTTCTATGTAATTATCCTTACAGGCATTTCCAACGCTATTCTTATCGAATTTAATCCTATTAAAGCTTTAGTCGATACGATTATTCTTTTAGTTATAATGATTTCAGCTACGTTAATTAGTGATTTAACCATTTACTTCCTCAGAAAAAGTAACCAGATGGCTGAATTACAAGCAGACCTAGAACCACTTAGGATAATTGGTTTCAAGCCAACTATAAACATGCTCATAAAGTTGGGACAGCGAACAGAAGTTCTGGAACGATTGAAAGTTGAAACAATTTGGCTGGAAAAACAAGATATTTATAGAGAAGAAATGAGAAAAAGCCTTATACTAGAAATATTAGAAAAATTTCCAGAAACGGAAATTGACGATTTAAAAGTTAAGAGCGAAGCTCCAAAGGTATATTTAGATAAAATGATTGATATACTAAAGGAAAGTTATTTTTTAGACATAACGGGTTTGCCTGGTCTAGAGGAACGTAAAATTGATGCTATAAATAAACTGTATGAAAAAAGAAAATTAGAATTAGAATTAAAATTAAAATCTTTGCAGTCTAAATCTAAGAAAAAAAATCCAACCATTGAAAATAAATCTATCATTAACTGGCGTGAATTTGATATAAATTTAGATTTTAATTTGAATGTTGAGGAAATAAAACTTTTTGTGTTAGCTTTATCAAAAAATCCTAACATGCTTTTTAGAAGTGAAAATTCAGAAACAAAACCAAATAAAAATCATCCAAGTTTTAGATCTAGAATCCTATTCGTCTACCATGTAGCAGAGGAGTGGTATCTTATACAGTAAAAAAAATTGTTAAATAAAATTTTAGAAAGAAAGGAATCTTATTCATATGTTAAAAATTCTTGTTTTAGGTTCTGGAAATGCCTTTGGACAGGGTAATCAATTTCAATCGTGTCACTATATAGAATTTGAAGAAAAATATAAAATTTTGTTAGATTGTGGACCGACTATTCTTCAAAGTCTGCAAGCGGCTGAAATAAATATAGATGATCTCAAATATCTCTTAATATCACATTTACATGGAGATCATATAGCTGGAATTCCTTTTCTCCTACTTCATTATAAATTTATTTTACATCGGGTGAATAATCCACTACTAATCATTGGTCCATATGGTCTAACAGAACAATTAGAAAATTTAATAAAAGGAAATTATCCAGACGCACTTACAAAAGAAGATAATTTATATCAGGTTCAAGAATTACAATTACAAGAAGAAAAATTTCTTTGGGATAAGATAAAAATAGAAAGTTTTGAAGCACATCATATACCAAATGCATTTGGATATGTTCTTCAAAAAGACCAGCTAAAAGTTATTTATTCTGGTGATAATAAGTTTAATGAGGATCAAATGAAAGAGTTTTCTAACGGAACGGTTTTAATTCATGAATTAACTACAATGAATTCGACAGCAGGAATCCATACTTCATGGGAATTATTACAAAAATATATTGATGAAATATTAACCCATGTGGGGAAAGTAATTACCGTTCATTCTGGAACTGATGTTAAAGAAGAACCAGAATCATCCTTTGCTGGAAAGATTATTCGTGCGCAGGATGGTAGTTATTTCCTTTTTAACGATAATGGAAGAATGTACCAAATGATGATATAAAACAGAAATTATTATTTTGTTGATAGTTAAGCTATAATATTTTGATTTCTTAAATTCTCTATTTCAGCCTCATCATAGCCAAGTTTTTGCAATATTTCTGCTGAATGTTCACCTGGTTTAGGCGGTCTTGTAAAATCATTTCGATTGACGTTTGAATTGAATAATGGATTTTTAATTACATTTAATTGAAAATCATTTTCTAATTGAATTGATACAAACATCTCGCGATTTTTTAATTGTTCATTTGCTGCAAGGGAAGAAAAATTCTTAACAGGTGCAACGCACACATTTTTTAGTTCCTCTATCCAAAAAGAGCTTGGTTTAGATTTTAAAATTGCTTGAATCTTTTGTTCCATTTCTGAATGTAATTCTTGTTGTAATTGCTTATCAACATATTCTGGAAGGTCTAATTTTAAACAAAACTCTTCCCAGAAGTGAGGTTCAAGAGCACCAACAGAAATGGGATTATCAGCAGTTTCATATATGCGATAATAAGGCATTTTTCCATTCAGCATATAATTTGAAGTATCAGGAAGATTATTTAACGAACCCAAAGCAACCAAAGAGCCATTCAACCAACTAACGATAGAATCGAACATCGAAACATCAATGTATTGTCCTAATCCGGTCCTATTTTTACTAATAATAGCTGAAAGAACAGCAATAACAGTAGAAAATGAACCTGCTAAATCAGCAATAGGGACCTGAGGGACTAAAAAGGGAATACTTTCGTGATTTAACAGTTGATCATGAAAAAATCCAGCTTCACTTAAATAGTTAATATCATGAGCAGGTTTACTCTTATAAGGTCCAGTTTGACCATATCCACTTAAAGAACAATAAATAATGTCTGGTTTAATTAATTTGATACTTTCATAATCTATTTGTAATTTAGAAACAACTCCAGGTCTAAATTGTTCAATAATAACATCATTTTCTTTAACAAGTTGGTAAAAAATTAGTTTACCTTTTTCGTCCTTTAGGTTAATAACAATAGATTTTTTATTTCTGTTTAAAGATAAATCAAATGTTCCATTATTATTAATATAAGGTGGAGACAACCTTGCAAGATCAGGAGTAGGTGATTCTATTCGTATAACTTCCGCTCCTAAATCGGCTAAATATTGAGTAGCGAAAGGGCCAGGTAGTAGTCGAGTAAGATCCAAGATTTTAATACCTTGTAATGGTAGATTAGCGGTTGAGGTGTTCATGATAAAATCTCAAAAATTTATAATTTGTAAATTAATTTTCGGATTCTTAATTTATTATATCCGGATT
>DAHXPE010000532.1 GCA_027364495.1 Candidatus Heimdallarchaeota archaeon
GAACACTGTATCTGATGTACTTAACATATCCGATAGAAATATTGAATCCATTACTCAAGAATTAGCAAAGTATAAATTAAAACCTCATAAGACAGAGCTTGGTGGAAATAAAGGAAGATCAATATTCTTCAATTTAGAGAATGGTCAAATTCAGATTTTCCATGCAGGTGGAAAACTTAAGCAAGTTATATAAATTGTCATTAATTATAATTTCCGAATATTTTTACTAAACCGAATTAGTTTTCACATTACAAATTTACTGTCAAATTTGATAATATCTTAGCATTTATATTAAAAAAAATTACAGGTAACGTAAGTATTTAGATAATATTAAATAATAGAATATTCTAGAACAATATAGGATTTTTTGTATTAATTCTTAAAAGAATGTTTAAAAGAATTATTTAAAATATTATGGTTGAAAGTCACATGACATATGAACAAAAAGCCAAATCTTTCTCAAAATCATCATTTTCAAATACTGGAGTTGGAAATCAGTATTTATTATTTAGTGTTAAAGACGATAAATTTGCTGTTCCAGTTGAAATTGTTAATCAAATTGAATTTTATGAATCGAGTAAAAAAGTTCCTGGTTCTCCAGATTATGTTTTAGGTATTACTAAACTACGGGGTGTAATCGTAACTATCCTTCATTTAGGTAAAAGATTAAAAATTCACTCTCAAGAGCCTGTTAAAGGTGAAAATCATATTATTTATATCGAAAAGGGAACCAAGATAATCGGTGTGTTAGTAGATAAAGTGAGTAATATCGTTAATATTCCTAAAAACACCATTAAAGAAGACGTTGAAATTATTAATACTGATATACCATTAGATTTTCTAAAAGGAATTGCTACTTTTGATGAACGAATCATAGTTTTGTTAAATATTGATTTAGTATTATCAAACTTTGTTGCCGAAGAAATCTCATTTAAATCAGAGAAATTTCAACGGGAATTAGGGGATACGATTCATTCAAAAAGTGGTCAAATTAGCTACGACGATTTTGAATCCTCTTCTAGTGACTCATTCGGTGAAGATTCATATGAAACAGATGATTCTTTGACCGATGAATTATATGATACAGAAGAAGAAGAAGATGACAATAATAATGGTGACAAAAATTCTTCATTTACGTAAATTGTGAGATGAAAATAGCATGGCAAATGTAATTATAGCTGATGACGCAAAATTCATGAGAATGATGCTACGGAAAATTTTGGAAGGCGAAGGCCATAAGGTAATAGCTGAATGTAGTTCAGGAAAAGAAGTAATTTCAATGTACGCTAATTTAAGACCCGATTTTGTAACAATGGACATTGTTATGCCAGAACCCAATGGTATTGAAGCTGTTAAAAGTATTCGAGAATTTGATCCATTAGCCAAAATAATAATGGTTACAGCTTTAGGCCAAGAAGCAATGGTTGTAGAAGCTTTAAAAGCTGGTGCTTCTGATTTCATTATTAAACCATTCAAAGCTGGAAAAGTAGTCCAAGCAGTAGATAAATTAATAAAAAAAAGTTAAGAATAAAATAGGATTATTAGATTATGTTAGAACGAGATTCTGAAATGCTTAATGTCTTTCTAGGGGAACTTAGGGATTTACTTGAAAAAATTCAGGCTAACTTGAAAATCCTCCAGACTGAGAGTGTAAATTCTACCGCTCTTGATAAAATTTTCCAAGCTACTCACACTCTTAAAGGCATGTTTGCTTCAATTGACTTTCTAAATGCTGCGGAAATCTGCCATATTGCAGAAGATACAATGGTTCATCTAAAAAAACTAAACTACGTTGATTCTGATACTCTGGGCATTTTTTTTGAATTTGCAGATAAATTTGAAGAAATTTATTTAATGTTTGAGAGGTTTGAAGGAACAACTGAAGAGCAACAAAAAATCTTTGAAAATTTTGACTTTTCTGTTCTAAAAAAGGATCTTTTATCAATAACTAATCAAGAATTGAATTTAGGATCAAAACTTAATATTGTAGTCAAATTAGATCCGAGCTGTAAACTCAAAGGAGCAAGAGCTTTTCAAGTTTTGACAGTTTTAGAAGATGTTACTAAAATTCTAGAATCAAAGCCCACACGTCATCAAATTGAAGAAGGTGAGTCTTTTGAAGAATTATATGTTACTGTTTTAACCCAAGAAAATGAGCAATCAATTAAGACTAGGATAGAAAATGTTGATGAGATAGTTTCTGTGACTATTGAGACTCTTTTCGATGAGAATACAGCCAATGAAGATAAAACAGTAAAACAGAATACGCAAAGTACACACCAAAGTATCAGAGTTCAATTATCCTTAATAGATCAATTAATGGATTTGCTTGGTGAATTAGTTATTGAAAGGAATGCTCTTTCACAACAACTAGGAGAGCTTGGAGTCAATACTGCACTATTTACACAAATGGATAGAACAATTCTAGATTTACGAAGATTAATTCTGAAAACTAGGTTAGTGCCTTTAGAATACATTTTTGATACCATTCCTAGAATTATTCGG
>DAHXPE010000542.1 GCA_027364495.1 Candidatus Heimdallarchaeota archaeon
AAAATTCATATATTTTTGAAGTCTATTTACTCCTTGAATATTTTTTATTTCATTGGAAATGAATAAAGGTCAAAATTACCTTATTGGCTTCTTCAGTGACCTTAAAATCTAATTTAGAAAGTTTCAATCTATAAAATAAAAAATAAGTAATAGAATTTCAGTTGAATTAATTTAAAGTCACAGAAAATTTTTAAAAATAACTGTGAAATGTAAGTTTAAAGAATAATTTCTAATAAATTTCAATTTAAATCAAAAACTTGATTTACTAACTCCCAATCATCTGCAAAGGGAGCGGTATCTCCCAGCCAATTTGGAAGTATGTCCTCATGCTTTTCTTCAAACTCTTTAACGAAGGTTGCTAACTTATTTCGTAATTCGACAGAATTTTTATCAGCAAAAATTGCGGAAAAAACATATTGGCCATATTCAATCATCAAGACGACATCTCCATGATCTATTGTTCTCAACAACTGTTTAGATTTTACCGTTTCTTTTGCAAATGAAGTAATTGCTGAAAACAGTCCAGCAACCAATGCAGGTTCAACATTTGATTCCTCTTTAAAATTATGAGTGAAAACTGACCGGCCATCTACCATCATAATATGCAATGAATCAAGATTTGCCTCTTCGTAGGTAAATCCAAATTCTTTATTAAAAATAAGGAAAGGTTTAGCTTTAGAAAGATTAATCTTCGAGATTCCATCAAAGAAATTCAATATTTCTTCAAGTGAGAGAGCTGAATCATCAAGTAAATCAGCAAAAGTAATTGGCACTTCTCCTATAAATTGAATTATATGAGCACCAATTCCTAATTGATAAATTGATTCTTCAATTTGGGTTACAGTAAAACCACCTTTAACTTCATCTTCTCCTTCAAGACCAAAGTTTCTTGAGACGGCATAATTGTTAAGATGTTTAAATGCCTCTTGAAAAGTCAAAGGAACCATTCTTTCTGAATAAACTACTTTTTCACCACGATCTTCATCTTTATATTCAACTGTCAGGAATTCTAATTTAGCTAAGTAGAAAATTAATCCAAATAAAAGAATGGTGGAAAATGGTTGAATAAATCTAAAAAACAAACTTGCATAGTGAAGAATAGGTACAAAATTGACGCTAACACCAGTTAAATAAGGAACAACTAAAGAAATATTAGGAGATTGGACAGAGACATCCAAAAATACATAACTTATCCAAGATTCACCTTGTTGATAAATGCTATCGACTAATGTTTGAAATGTGGATGCCGGTGTTCTAAAATCAGGAAATCCAATTATAACATTTTTAAAAAGTGTAATATTATTAACAGGTATAACCAAATCAATTCGTGTGAAAATTAGTAGCCAAGTCAGACTCATTATGAATCCTGTAATAAATAAAATTGAAACATTTGAAATTGAACTCCAATTGAATTTTCTCATCAATAAGACCGATAAAGATAATAATATCATAAACATTGAATATTGAAATAAATAATAGCTACTTTGATAAGTTAAAGCTGAAAATTTATCGGATCCACTCCAAAGAACTGTAACATATCTTATGGTCCATTCAATCATGACAAAAACTCCTTGAATCAAAATCGCAATACCAGTGACCTTAACATATTTTTTTGCAAATAATATTTCAGCTATCAATAAAGGTAATGATAGAAATATGAATATGGATAAAAAAACAATAGTTTGAGCTGATTCTGCATTTATTTTATTTTTATTATTACTTAAATTGAGGAATCTAAGTAAGAATTCTAAAACTAAAGCAAATATTAAAATTAACAGAATTGTAAATATTATTTTTCCTAAAGAAATTAGAAAATCCTTAATTATTAATTTACCAAGGGTAATAGTCTCTTCTTGACTTTCTATTTCAGTTTCTGCTACATTTACTTCAGTTGAAATATTAGGTATTACTGTATTTGTGTTGATAATTGGAGAATCGCTAGCTAATTCATTCAAATTTACCTTCGGGACAAAAATTTCTTGTTTTGGAGTTGTTTTCGCTTTTTCTTTTAATTCAGCTTCTGTTTTTCCTTTTAATGTCACAGAACTATATTTTTTAAAATATTCGATAAACTTCGTAACCAAGTAAATTGAAATTGGTTCAAACATATCTAAAAATAGCCCAAAAAGGATTGTCACCATTATAAAATAAGAAATAAAATAAAATACAACAAATAATTGTCTTGAATAATCAATTACAAATAACACTATTGCTATTGCTGACATAAGTGTACCGACAGTTGATAAGGATTGGATCATAGCATTCCTAAGTTTGAGTCCCATGTAATCGCCTTTAAATGAAAATTTACCACTGTAGAGCAAATGGACAGAAAACATTAAGGAGGCTAAATAAACAAAAAAGATTTCAATGAACCATCCTAAACTTGTACCTTGTAGAATATTTGGATTTTCTTGGTTTCCTGTAACTTTTAATAAAGTCATAAGTAAATAAAGTGAGATAGGGAGAACGGCAATTAGAATTTTAATTAAATCCCAAACATTTTCCCAGTCTGGGTATTTTAATTTTGTATACATCAAATTAATAGGATTATCTTCATAACCAAATTGCAGAAGAGCAAGAGAAGAAGCTAAACTTTCCTTGGGATTTGTTTTTTTCAATTGATATAAAACAAGTAAAAAACTCAAGAATGCACCAAATACAAAAATAACTGGTAGTAATGTTAAAGGAAAAAACAGATAATCTAAAATAGAATTAGTAAATAATTGTCCCCAATATCGAATTAAAGAATCTAAAGTACTTTGCCAATAACCAACAGTAAAAGAACCAGGTGTATTTAGATCAATAATAATTGTTGTAAATAAATATCGATTCTCAGGTGGATTGATAACATTTATAATAGCCGGTATAAAAATATAAAACAGGGTAAATACCGCATAACCTATAAAAAACCTTAAAAATATCTTTTCAATTAAAGAATCTTTTCTTATAGCACGAATAATAAAATAGATTAATGCTATAATTAATAAAGGGCTAAGACTAAACAATAAGGAAAAGAAAATGATAGAGGGGTCTAGTTGCATAATCACACATCGAAACCTATGATATTATAATTTTTTTTATATCAAAAGTAATTCTTTAAAATTATTTTTAAATTTTTTATAATTAAAAGAAAAGTAAGTAAATGAGTATTATTCTATTTTAATAGAAAAAAAAAGATAGATTTAGACAATTTTGAATGTTTTATTTATTATTTATACAATCTTTTTTTGAAAGCATATAATGGGATGATTGTTGCTATAAACACTATTAATTCAAATCCAGGAACACTTGTTTTAACAGCATTACTGCTAGAATTACTTGAAACTGTTGCAACTGCTGAAAATGTAGGATCCTGAGTAACCTGTAAACCAGACCATTTAGGCATTTCCACCAAAGTCACGTAGGATGTTTGCTGAACATTTAAATTCAAATTACTACTATCTGATGAACCAAATGTAGTTGGATCTAGCTGTCTTGCAGAGAAAACTGTTAATCCATAAGTAAGAATTGATTGTATTTCAAAATAAGTTGATAATAGAGAAGCAATGTTTAGTAGTGAACTCATTTCAGCATATGATCTTACAGAAATATATACAGGTAAACCAGACTCAGCAGTTCCATTCGTAAAGGTTCTTGTATAGGTTGATTTTCCTTGAAAATTTGTATTGTAAAAGGTATTTCCACCATAAGATAAAGGAATTGTTGAATTTTGTTTATCAGTAATTGAATAAGATGAAGTGAGCGATTGGCCTACAACTAG
>DAHXPE010000144.1 GCA_027364495.1 Candidatus Heimdallarchaeota archaeon
GAATCCAATGTTATGAAGGTATTGATTCTGAACAAATTATTGGTGAATTTAATTATAAAAAACAATTATTAGAATTACAGAAAAATGAATTAAAAAAAGCAGCCTCTACTGATTTATTCTCTCTTGATTATTTTATAGCACGACCACTCTTTAAAGCATTCACTTCTGAAAATGAAGTTGTTTTACTTATTGATGAAATTGATTCTGCTGATGAAGAATTCTTTGCTTTCTTACTTGAAGCTTTAGGTGAAAATCAAATAACGGTTCCTGAGATTGGAACTGTAAAATCCAATCATATTCCACTTGTTTTCATGACTAGCAACAACAGACAGGATCTTCCAGAAGCTCTACGAAGACGTGCTTTGTATCTTCACATAGATTTTCCTAATTTAGATCGAGAAGCTCAAATCATTAAGAAACATTGCCCTGATGCAGAATCAAATTTAGTAAATTCTTTAGTTTATGTAGTTCAAGAAATTCGTAAATTGGATTTAAGAAAAAAACCTTCTATTTCAGAATCCATCGATTGGGTTCAATCATTAATAACTCTTAATTCATCGTTTGATAAAAACACAATATTAAAAACATTAAATATAATTATTAAACATAATGAGGATCTTGAAACTGTTAAAGTTGAACTTGAGAAAATATTAAAGAGCTGAAAAGTTACTTATGAGTAATTCCTTTTCAATCCAACCATTTATTAGTCTCTTACGCAAGTCTGGTCTGGATATTCCTATCGACTCTGCAATAGTTGGACAGCAAATTCTTGATTTTGGATTTTTCAGTTCAAGCGAATTAAAATTAAGACAAGCTTTGAAATCTATTATAATTAAAAGAAAAGAAGAATTTGATATTTTCGATATTTGTTTTGATATCTATTTCCTCAATAATCCAAAACTATTAAGTGCAGATGAATTAAAAAACTTAATACCTAACGAACAAAATTCATTTCAATCTACTAAACAAATATCTGGAAAAAATCTAGAAACTAATTCTGCTCCTCTTGATCCAAATCAAATAGCTAGTCAATTTGGTGATCATAGATCTGATGTAGCATCCGAATTGCAATTAAACACAACGTCTGGAAATATTGGTGGTGGCATAAGTAGCGATCAGTCTCAAGACCAAGCTATTTCGTACTATATTAGGTGGCTACCTGCTGAATTACAAAACCTTTCTCGTTCATTTTTAATTCAACCTGAATCTTTATGGCAACCAATTATACAAAATTTTGTGGATTTGCTCTTTGGTTATGGACAATATAAGCATGTTCAAACTATTGCTCAGAGATACACTAGATATGCATCTTATTTAACACGTGGTTTTACTCAATTATTGGACCAAATAAACCAAGACGAAAATTTTACTCTTAGAATTAAAAATATTCAAGAACTAGAGTTTTTACGAGAAAAAATTATTTCTTTTCTTCGAAAAACAAGATTGAATCTTCTTAATAATACTGATTTAGATTCTAAGGAACTTTTACGACAATTTTATTCCCTATCTTATTTGCCAGATGTTAAGGATTACTTACAACAAGATTTCAAAAGAATTGAAGGTGATATGGAAAAGGTGCAGCGACATTTATTGTATTTGGGGAAAAAAATAGCCATTCAAGAAAAAAAAAAGAGAATTAGAGCCCAATATGGTAAAATTAATTTTAGAAGGACAATAAGAAAAAATATATCTAATGGAGGAAATTTTTTATCATTATCTCACCATAAAAAGAAGAGAATGGATCCAAAAATTGTTTTACTTTCTGACGTCAGCGGTTCAACTGACTGGATATCAGAATTTTTTTTCATAATAACCTATGCAGCACAATCAACTTTTAAAAAATTGGTCCTTTTTGAATTTGATAATACAACGGTGGAAATCACAAAAGATCTTAAAAGTCCAACCTTATCACAAGCATTACAAAGACGTATTGATTCATGGCAGCATACACCTCGTCCAAGAGCAATGCATAGTAATTATCATACTTCCTTAATTGATTTTGAACAAATTGGAAAAAAGTATTTCTCTAAAAATACAAGCATTTTATTACTTGGTGATTGCAGGGATTGGATGGGGCCTTATAAGCAAAATCCCAGAGGTGATTATGAACCTGAAGCTAAGTCGGTCCTGCAAAAAATCGTTACCAAAAATAAGCGTGTTGTTATTTTAA
>DAHXPE010000145.1 GCA_027364495.1 Candidatus Heimdallarchaeota archaeon
ATCATTTTTTTCGCTAATTAATGATTAGAACCTCTCAAGTTCAATTTTATAGATATTATTTGCTTAATATATCAAAAAAAGTTATTTTTGTCGGAAACAGATTAAAAAAAGGTTTTAAAAAATTATACACAAATCTGTTAATAAAAATACCCAAAAAAGAATAATTTGCTGTAAGAATAAGAAACACACAAATTTGAAGTTCTTTCAAAATTTTTTATATAGGCATTACCCTAAGAGAAAAAATTAAAGATTAGCATAAAAAAAATTTAAATTATGAGTAACTCGGATGAACAAGAACAATTACATGAAAAAACAATCTCCCAAGGAGAAAAACAAAAAGAATTAATTATTGATCTCTCAAAATTAACGGATTCACAACAATTATTACTGGTTCTCACGGGAATTTCATTTGTGATTCAAATACTATTTTTAATAGACATTAAACTGTTCACAGATTTTTTCAAAGGATTTGTTGCCACACAATATAATTTAATGGGATTATATATTGCAACTTTCATGAACACGCTTGTTCCCTATCTTTTTATTCTATTTTTCTTTGTGATGATTTACTTAGGATTTAAAATTCTTGAAAATGAACAGAAATCATTAGAAACTTTCATTGAAATATTTAACTATGTCAGTTTGGGATTAATGACTCTCATCGTAATGTTCATCATTGCCATCTACTCTATTCCATCAAATCCCATAAATGAAGTTTATCCAACTCTTGTTGAGTTGCTTTTGTTTCTGATAGTTCTTTTTGTGTCAATTTTTATAGTCTTTTTACCTTTTGGTTTATTTAAATTTTATGGATCTAAAGATAGTCAACCAGCTGAAACTAGAAGCTAAAATTACTAAAAAATGGGGTAAATACCATGAGGAGAAAATGTATCGAATTATAGAAAAGCATTGTAAATAATTTTCTTACTTATATAGAGAAATTTTGTTTTAAGTCGGCTTATTTCTCTTCTTATCCAAGTATTGATGCTTTTACCTGACCTGTTAACTTTTACCCACACAATAAATTAATTAGATGAGTATACTTTAATTATTTATGAGCGACTTAACAGAACAAACACCGTCAAATGCTTCTGTACAACCAGTCAATAAAAAGCAAAAGGTGGTTGAAATAGAAATAAAAACATTAACTGATAAACAAAAGATAAGCATTATTTCAATTGTATTAGTTTTAGTTCTTCAGATTCTCTATTTATTGAATTTGAATATCTTTACGAATTTTTTTAAAGGAATGATCTCTGGTAACTATCAACCACTGGCTGATTATGCTGGTGCATTCCTCAAAACATTCATTCCGTACGCATTGATCCTATTTGTTTTTTTTGCCTTTTATTCATTATATGTCATACTCATAAAGGATGAAGAACATATAAAATATTTATACCAGGTCTGGTATTATCTCATAGTAATGTTATTTGTAGATTTTGTGCTCTTCTTTATGTCAGAAGCTACAAGTGATCCCTATACCATAGAATTATTCTTAGCACTTTTTATTATAATGTTATCGCTAATTATCACTCTAGTACCCTTTGGCATTTATGAACTACTTAAACAAAGAACAACACAAATGTAACTTGAATACTTTGTAAAAGGCTCTTTTCATCCAATGATTTGAAAAAATCAATTTATCATTAATTTCTCAACTGAAAAAAAAATCCTTTTAATGAATTGAATTACCTAAATAACACCTTTGTTTGAATTCTTTAACAAAAGAAAATTATTTATAAAGAGCATTAGCCTTTTACCTAATCTACGAATTGTAAATTTTTGTATATTTTGAAATTGGACATTCAAAAAGTCAATTAAATTAAATTTTTGTGCTCTAAATAAGTATGATTTTAGAAGATAACAGGATGAGTACTGAAATTGACAAAAACAATAAACGAAAACAAATACCTGCAATAGGAATATTGTTTTTAGCTGTTTTTATAGATTTGTTGGGCTTTGGCATAATCATTCCAATTTTGCCGATATGGACGACCAAGAATCTTGGTTATAATAGTATTGTGTATGGCATATTGGTTGCATCTTACTCTTTTATGCAGTTTTTATTTGCTCCAATCTGGGGAAAACTTTCTGATAGGAAGGGTCGTAAGCCTATTATAATGATAGGTTTAACCGGCTCAGTTATTGGTTTTTCCCTTCTAACTTTAGCCTTTACAGTCTTTCCAGATATTGAAATGCTTTTTGTAGCTCGGATAGTATCTGGAATGTTTACAGCAGCAACATTACCAACTTCTCAAGCATTTATAACAGATTCAACAACTGAAAAAGACAGAGCAAAAGGATTTGGTTTAATAGGTGCTGCCTTTGGACTTGGGTTTACACTGGGACCAGGTCTTGGAGCAGTCTTGGTTTTAGTGAATGTAGGTCTTCCAGCATTCGTAGCAACGCTCCTAACAATTATCAATTTAGGATGGGCTATCAAAGAATTACCAGAATCATTAACAGACGAAGTAAGAGTTTCAAGAGCTAAAGCTAAGGAATCAGAATTATCGAGAACAGATATTTTGAATCTCTTTAAGCAGAAACCAACCTTAGCAATCATAATGGTTATGTTTAGTACACTGACATTTGCTTTTGTAGGAATGGAAACAACAATTATATTACTTGGATCTGCTCGATTTAATATGACAGATTCCCAAGGTGGTCTTGTTTTGCTGGTTGCTGGAGTAGTTGCAATTATTACTCAAGGTGGTTTAATAAGACCTTTGAGTAAAAAGTTCCAAGATATACATCTAGCATTGACAGGGCTTATCTTTCTCATTATAGGATTTTTAGGATTGTCAACCATTCAAACCTTACCGGAAATAATGTTTTGGACCATTCCTATTTCTTTTGGTTCATCAATAGGAACTCCAACCCTTGTATCATTACTTTCTAAACATGCACCACAAAAACAATCTGGAGAAATATTAGGTGTTAATTCAGGATCAGCATCATTTATGAGAGTAATTGGACCATTAGTCGCTACTGTTTTATTTTTTGTAGATACGTCTTATACTTATTACTTCAGCGCACTAATATTAGCACTATCGTTTGTTATAGGACTAGTGTTATTGAGAATGCTTGGTAAATATCAAAATTTCAATCCACTTGTTGATTGTAAAAATTGTGGCCATCAATTAGTTCACGGAGATCCTTTTTGTCAATTTTGTGGCCATTCAGTTGGCTGAATGCCTTTTCATAAGATGTCACTTTTAAAATACATTTAATTTCTCTTTTCTATAAATTCTTTTTTAAAAACATAAATAAAACATCTAATTTGAAAACACATCCTATACTTGTCATCAAATCAACCAAATGTTCAAAAAATGCTGGAGCGTGAGTAATTGAAATTGATTATTTGTGCTATTATACTGTCTATTCCTATCAATAGTTGTATAGTCTGTTGGTTATTTTCCTTCATTATCCCACCTTCGCAACGTACTTACAGCAACACCTATCATAGTTGCTACTTAACCAATACCTATATACATACTTCTAGTATTCTTACCAACCGATTTTAATCTTCCTTTATTTTTTTATTATTGATTTTACTAGATAAGCACTTACTGAGGTCTACAGTTTAAAAAAATAAAAATTATTGATTTAAAGAAAATAAAAACCAATCTGGATAAAGATTATTGAGGTTGCTTTGATTTCGTTCGAGTTTTTTTGTTCTTTCGATATTTTTGAACGGTTTGAATGACCCCAGGGATACATATTACAAGACCGGCAATAATTATAGACCAAGATTGATAAGAAGGAGCATTAAAACCACCAACTCCAGGTAATAAAAAGCCGAAACCAAGTGCTGCAAAAAATAAACCAATAATCAAAAAAGGAGAAATAAAAAAATCGTCATTTGATGAACCAGTATTTTGTTTAGCCTTTTTATCCTTTTCTGTTTTGACGGTCATCTTTTTAGTCTGTATAGAAGATTTTTTAGAAGTATCTGATTCATCACTCATGGAAAAACTTTTCCTACGAAAATTTACTAATAAAAAAATTAGAAAATAGCTATTAAAGGTATAATTGAAATATTTGCTAAAAATTTAAAATAGTAATGACAGGTTCAACAACCATATTTTAACTTCAAAAAATCTAAAGTTTTCGTAATTGCTCGTTTATAATGCGATGTAAATGGTGTGTTGCATTCAATTTTAATTCTTTAAAGGCAGCAATGATTTCTTCATACATTCGTTCGAATACTTCGTCACGTTCATCCCATGGAATAGAAAAGTGCCAATCCTTAATTCGATTAATATAAAAGAGATTAATTGCATTAGCATTGTTGAGTTTAACCGTAGATTGCTGAAAAGAAATAGGCAAAAGATCAAGAACGCGATTATATTCTTCATTAAGGAATTTAACAATATCACTAAGTAAATTAACTCTAAAACTATTGAAATAACTCTGAATGATAACAATAGTATCCATTATTTCTTCTGCTAAATAGACCTTGGATTCCCCACCGCCAAAAAGATTATCTTCATTAGTCAATTGACTAGAAAGAATACGACGGAAGCAAATATCATATTCACAATAGAATAAAAGAGCATTAATGACTTTATTGTGCTGACCTTTGAGAAGTTTATCCTTGGCTAGCAAGTAGACCTCATCAATAACTTGGAGTAGGTCATCATCAGAGATTTGCGCCGGAAAACGTTGAGGCTGAGGAGGAGGAAAAACACTACGGTGATCTCGATGACTTAAACGTTCCATAATATTCGAAAATAATGGCGGAGGACTCATTATACACTCATTTCAGTTCTTCATACTAATAAACCCATAAATAGTAAAGAAAAAACACTAATAAGTATGCATCTGTTGATTAAAGAGACGTCTGAGATGATTGACAGAAGAAATACGAACTTCGTTTAAAGCACGGAAGCATTCATTAAAGACTTTTTGGGTGTTACTATTATAATTATCTGGACGATCATGAAGGTAAGCACGAAGCTCATTAAGATAATAAGCATTAACTTCACCAGCATACTTGTAAACTATCATAGCACGGCCAAAATCATAACGAGTAAGATCAATAACATGATTATAAAGATCGTTAAGGTAGTTTACGACATCCACAAGGAGATTAGTCCTAAAACTATTGTAATAACTTTGCATTAAAACTGCGAAATTCAGCATTCTTTCAGTGATAATTTCTTCTTCATCAGTGATACCACCAGTTAATTGATAAGAAATAACCTTTCGGAATGCAAGGTCAAAATCAATCAAGCTATTGAGAATATATACCACTTTGTCATGCTTTTCGTTAATCAACGATTTTCGAGCCGAGTTGTAAAGTTCATCAACCATTTGAAGAATCTGATCATCAGAAACCTCGGCATAGATGGGATCATTCTCTCTGACTGCTTCATCGTTTAATATTTTTCTAAACATATTCAATAGGGAACTCATAAAAATCTCCACTATGTGGATTATTTTTTTTTTCCTTTAAAAGCAAAAAAACATCTTTTTTGCAATTTATGGGTTAGAATGATTTTAATTTATAAAATACTCTTCATAGAAATTTTTCTTAATTTTTGTTTTTAAAGTGTATTTTTTTTCATTCACAACAAATTTTCAGTCTGCATCGACTTTAAAATAGTTTTCCAAAGGGTTAGAAACTGTTGAAAAATTCTAAAGGACTCCGTTTAATGAGTTGAAATTTGCTTCAGATTCAAAATTGGAGGTTATCTCAAGGTCAACAATCTTTATTAATGGTAAAAAATTTTTTTAGTTTTTAGAAAAGTTCGTAAAAATTATAAATATCCTAATTTTTTTTATTTATCCTATTTTTTTTTGAATTAAATATCTAATTTTATAGGTTTTTTTATACTTACATCAATTTCAGTTTTGATTATAAATAATTTTGACAGGGGTAATACTTATATCTTGAATCATAATTATTACATTAGAATAATTTTAAAAAATTCACCTTTGGATATATTTTACTAATTAATTTATGAACCTGTGTGGTAAAATATGAAAATTGTCATCGCTGGTGGATCTGGTTTTCTTGGTAATAGCCTGTTACAATATTGGTCTGAAAAAAATTATGAATTAGTTGTTTTAACCCGTAAATCTACTGAAAAAATCAAAATTCCTCCTTCTGGTGTTTCTTTTGTTACATGGGATCCTAGTACAACGGGTGATTGGGTAAAGCATCTTGAACACTCTGATGTTATTATAAACTTGGTTGGTCAAAGTTTAGCTAGTGGTTTGCGTTGGACTAAAGGCGTTAAACGTAACCTCGTTGAGTCTAGAACTATTCCTACCAAAACCCTTGCTTCTGCAATTAGCCAACTTACTGCTAAACCTAAATTTTTTGTTCAAGTCTCTGGAATTAATTATTATGATTTTAGTTTTGATATCCAGGATGAAACCAGTACTGTTGGCGATAATTTCCTCAGTAAACTTTCAGCTGAATGGGAAGATGCTTCTAAATCAGTTGAATCTGAAGGTGTTATCCGTTACATAATTCGTTTGGCTCCTGTAATTTCTAAACAATCGCTTCTTATTAAATTACTCCGCCTTCCTTATCGATTGTTTGCAGGTGGTCGTTATGGTCTCAAAGGTGATCAGTGGTTTTCTTGGATTGATGTTTCAGATTTTACTGGTTTCATTGATTTTGCTTTGTCCAACAATATTCCTGGTGGCTATTACAACCTTTCCAGTCCTCAACCTATTCAAAACAAAGACATGAATCGAATAATTGGTAAGGTATCTAAACGTCCCTGGTTCTTTCCCGTTCCTAGTTTTATACTTAAAATTGTTCTTGGTCAAAAATCTGACCTTTTGCTGAAAAGTGTTAGAGTTATTTCGGTTCAAATTCCGAAAGTTGGTTATAGTTTTAAAGTTACCTCCTTTGAGACTTGTTTTAGAAACCAAATGGCAAAAAAGCACTAATTATTGATTTTTGTATTTTTTACAATTTTAGAAACAAAAACTATTTCAAAGAATGTATAAACAAAAAGCTATTTTAGAATACTAGATATTGACATTACCGATTCATTCTGACTAGCTGAATTTGGACACAAGCAAAAATACACTTAATTTCACAGTAAATCTTTTGAATAAGAATTAGCACCGAAGATACTACTTGATCGATTGAGTGGAGGACCAATCGTGTTACGATTTGGAATAAGAAAATCAAAAAACAATTCTAGCATGTAAAAGTATATTTTAATACACAACCGAAGCTAGGTATTCTTATGAGTGAACAACGAAATACGCTCGAAGAATTCTTTAATAGCAAAAACATAATTGTTGTTACTGGAGCTGGGATCTCTTCGGAATCTGGTTTACCAACATTTCGTGGTGAAGAAGGCTATTGGACTAAAGGAAGTAAGAATTATCAACCTATGGAATTAGCAACTAATAGAGCTTTCCAAGAAGAACCAGAAACAGTTTGGGAGTGGTATCATTATCGAAGAAACCTGTATAAAAAAACTAATCCTAATCTGGGACATTATGCATTAGCTAATTTAAAACGTTTTTTCAAAGAAAATGATAGGGATCTAATTCTCGTAACTCAAAATGTTGATGGTTTACATTCAAAAGCTGGTTTCTCTAAAGATTTATTCGAAATTCATGGAAATATTTTTTATATGCGCTGTTATGAAGAATGCACGGATACCATTCATCCAATTCCAGAAAATCAAACCGGTGTGCCCGTTTGTCCAGATTGTGAATCTATTATGAGGCCACATATATTATGGTTTGATGAATTTTATGATGAGGCCTATTATAAATTTCATACAGTTCTAGAGTACGGTTATGACAAGATGGATGCCTTACTTCTTGTAGGTACAACTCTACAAACGAATTTACCCAGAAAACTTTTTGAAATAGCTTATTTTAAGCAATTACCCATGATAGAAGTAAATACTGAACCAATAGGGATCAAAAAATATGGTGTAATGGAATTAAAAGGGAAAAGTGGTGAAATATTACCTGAACTGCTTAAAAAAGTTTCAGTATGAACGCTGGACTAAAAATTCAATAAGCTCAGAAAATATTTTCTTAACATCGGGACCAAAAGGAAGTTTATCATCAAGAACAGACTTGCTCTTAGATGCAAATTCCAGAGCTTCTTTTTTCGCATTGTCAATAATGTCATACTTCTCCATTAAAGAAATAACATAGTCAACTTCTTCTTGAGATTTCTCACCAATTGCCTTAGTCATTATTTCTTTGAATTTTTTTAATTCGTTTCCTTTTAAAGCTTGTAACAAAAGAATAAAGAGTAAAGATCGTTTACCTTCCTGAATATCATTGCCTCTTTGTTTAAGACCAGAAAAATCGCTGACCAAGTCCAAAATATCGTCTGTTATCTGGAAAGCTCTACCCAGGTTCAAACCGAACTCATCTATTGCAGAGAATAATTCAGAGTCTGAATCAAGTTTTTTACCTGCGAGAAGTGCCCCAAGTCGAATAGGCCCAGCAATAGTATAATAACCAGTCTTGCCATCAAGTATATAGTTAACTTCTTTTTCGGTAAGAACAAAAGAGTTACGCCAATCCATTTCAGCAGTCTGACCAACACATGTCCTCATTAACATCATATAAAATTCATTGTAGATTGAAATGGCTTTAGCCAAATCGAACAAATGCAAGTTATCATTGAGAGCTTTCCACATGATCATATGGAGAGCATCTCCAGCATTAATGGACTGGTCTATACCATAGATGAGATGATGAGCTTTTTTCCCTCTACGCATTAGACTGGAATCCTCTATATCATCGTGGATAAGAATCCAATTTTGAGAAAGTTCCATAGCCACTGCTGTCGGTAGAGCTTGAGCAAGGGTTCCACCTAAAGCTTCACTGGTAAGACAAATAAGAATTGACCGAACGTATTTTCCTCCACGATTAGGATAATCAGCAATTTGTTCCCAAAAGAATTTTAAAATATCGTCATGTTCAATAGAACTGACTGAATGCAATGGTGTAGGAGTAATATATTTGGTAACCTCACTTTGAATAGCTTTCTTATAAAAATCCATTACCTCTTTGAGGCTAGATGATTGCAATTGCATTAAAATACCCTGCGGAAAGTAAATATAAATAATTTAATCAAAGAAAAAGAGCTTTTATATGTTCTTCAATGCTACTAACGGGATTTGACAAACCTAAAATCAAAAGTTGTGAGAAAAATTCATTCCCTCCGCCTTTAGAATTTGGAAATATCTTTTTAAAATGATCAGCGATAGCACGAGCAGTAAAAGAAGAACGTTCAGGATGATTACTAGAAATTAATAAAGTGTCAGAAGCAGCAAGAAGTAGAACAATATAATTCTGCTCAAATTCAGAAAAAATCTTCAAAGCTTCAGAACCAAGTTTCTTATCAATAGGACATTCAATAATTAACACAGTTGAATTATGAGTAAACCACATATGCCAGGTAAAAATATCTTTGAAAGAAGACGAAGCAGGTGAAGGATCATTTGAGGAAAAATCCATAACTGAAAATTGTTGATGTAAAGAAACAAAAAAAGATTTAAGCAGGTTAACAGTAATAATAGTAGTATCAAGTTGTTGTTTTGATAAAGAAGCAAACTGGGTAGAAAGATAAGTAAGGGATTTGTCAAAAGGTTGATTAATGGTTTGACTTACATTTAAAAGCTCTTGATTATGAACAGCTAAGAAGGAAAGACCTTTAAGGCCACAAATAAAATTAATTTCATTCTTTTTAGTAGAAGAAATAAAAAAACTAAGTAATTGATCAGTAGAAGAAATATGAGTACCACCACAGGTATTCAAGTCCACATTTGGGCCAATAGAAAGAACACGAATAAAAGGAGCATCTTTAGGAATAGATCCACGAATTTTAGATAAGTCAATTCTTTGACCATTATGATCAATTGAAGAGCCAGCTTCAAGAATATGAGAGGTAACAGGAACAGGATGTAGAGAAATAAATTCATTCATATGAAGAGAGATATCAGCAAGAGATCCCTGAGGGAAAGGATTGTCAAGCAAGAGTTGACCTTGATCATCATGCATAACAGCCTTAAGAGTTTTTATTGTATAAGATTTTAATATTAGAGCTGAAAGAAGATGCTGGCAAGTATGAGCACGCATAATAGCTTGCCGAAAGGGAAGGTCAAGTTTCAAGGTGATCGTAAAAGGAGGAGGAAGAGAGAATTTCTTAGGTAATTTAAGAGTAAAGTCATGAGTGGATGTAATTTCAACAATAGGAAGCGGATCAGATGAATCCGGAAGAAGAACTAAGACTTTATCATTAGGTTGACCACCACCTTCAATAAAAAATGGAAAGGGATCACGAAGAGAAAAAGTATTAGCTTTTACAGCAATAACCTCGGACTGATACTCAGCAATGTCAGGGTGAAGCCAATAATCGGGAAAATGATCCTTAATCAAGAAAAAAACGACAAATAAACATAATTAGAATAATAGAAAAAAGTTTGGTAATCATGAAATTAGGCTTTTCTGGTAGAAAATAAAACAATCAAACTGCAGTAAAATTTTATAAGCGAAACTCGAAAAAAGGAGCGACAAAAAAAATTCCAAACATTAGCACCAAGAAGAAAACTAGATTGGAAACAAATAATCAAATATTATTTGTAAAAAATTCAAAAATATCCTTACAAAAAAGAGAGAAAATTGAAAAAGAAGTAGAGATTCTAAATGGTCTTGCCATGACCTTTTTTAGGACTAATATAGAATGATCGTAGGTCCATAAGGTCGGGTTTTCTTTCAATAAGATCTTGTTCTTCTAAAACTTGCAATGCATAACGGATAGAACGAATCTTCATATCATTGCCAAGTATACTTTGTAAATCACTTGGTCTTAATGGGTGTTTAGATTCATTAACTGCATTTAATACCTTTTTAGTAAGTTTAGTTAGTTTTTCTGTCGGCATTTTGATATACCTCAATAAATTAATAATAATTACTGTTATTTGTAATTAACAATTGTTATTTTCTGACAATTAATATACAACAATTGTATGTTTATAAACATATCGATTATAACTAACAATTATATGTGTAATGCGTATTTTTCAGGTAAAAAACAAGTGCTATTTAGCTTTTTGTATATTATACAAAATATAATTTTTAAAGTTTTTTATTAGGGAAAAAGATATTAAGAATTAGATATATTATTTCCTGTTTATATAAGTACTGAGAAGGAAAAAAACATTACGAATATGCTTTTTAAACGTCAAATTAGCTTTTTTAGTTTTTAATGTTTTTATTATTCATCAGCATCTGTCTTTAGCTTGTTTTGTAATGTCTTAGCACTTTTAGAGTATGTTTACGAAACTAATAAATTATAACTAAGTATCGGAATGCTATTGACCGCACTGTACTTTAAAAGGCTATTGAAAGAATTAAGTTTCATTAAGGTCATTTTTTCGTTTCCTTAGAGTATTTTCTTACAAACTTCAAAATTCTTTTACAATAGTGTAGATTTTTTGCACTACTTTATTTTTATTTTAGTTAGGCTGCGAGACTCTTCTCTAAGATTTGGGTTCGAAGAGAATTATTATTCATATATTTGCCTTTTTTACAATCGAGACCATATTTTTAAAAGTAAAAGCAAAAATAACTCGTCTACGACTAACCAAATAAGATTTTCAACCCACAATAATACTGAGCCTTTATTTTTATTGTAATTTTTCATTTATTTTATTTATGTGCTAATAAATACTTTTATATTTATAAATTCTTTAGTTTCACTATTTGATTTACATTTT
>DAHXPE010000146.1 GCA_027364495.1 Candidatus Heimdallarchaeota archaeon
ATCATTTTTTTCGCTAATTAATGATTAGAACCTCTCAAGTTCAATTTTATAGATATTATTTGCTTAATATATCAAAAAAAGTTATTTTTGTCGGAAACAGATTAAAAAAAGGTTTTAAAAAATTATACACAAATCTGTTAAATATTTCTTAATCCTTTTTTATTATTCACATTCTCCCTTTATGTATGAGTTTTTTACATATAGATCTAATATTGACTTGTGAAACAGTAGTTAACAAACTCCAATCAGTTATTTATTACATAGATAATACAGCTCATCTCCCTAATTTAGAAAAGCCACTGGGATTTAATCAAATAGTACAATCCATTTTAGATGAATATAGATAGAAAGAATAGTGGGACATTTGTACATTTTCAATTCCTATATAAACACAGATCTAAAAGATTATACCGAATATAACCAGCAAGCAACTTTAACTTCTCCAACAGTTACCATGGGAGGTGCTTCTTGATTACATTTTGCAAAAGCTTTCTTACAACGTGGTGAAAATCTGCATCCAGTAGGCCAAACAAATGGGATTGGAGAATCACCATCTATCGGTTCTAATTTTTTTCCTTTACGGAAGGCATAAAAGGGGAGTGCATTTAATAATCCTTGAGTGTATGGGTGTAAAGGTTCATCCAAAAATTTCCTCACTGTTGTGGATTCCACTATTTGACCAGCATACATAACAGCTATATTTTCCGTTACATTAAGTGCTGCGGTAATGTTATGAGTTGTCAATAAAAATTGGAATGGTAATTCTTTTGTTAAGTCCTTTAATAATTCTATTATTTGACTTTGAGTAATTGTATCCAATGCTGAAAAAATCTCATCAGCCAGTAAGAATTTTGGATTGCTGATAAGAGCCATAGCTATAACGACCTTTTGTGCTTCCCCACCTGATAATTGGTTAACATATTTGTTAATTTTTATATGGCTTTCCGGAAATGCCACTTTTCCAAGGTATTCTATAACTTTTTCCTTTATAATTTCTTGGTCCTCTGAAAACCTCTCTTTCAATATTTCTCCTGTTTGAAAGCCAATTGTTAACCAGGGATTAATGGAAGCTTTTGCTAATTGAGGAATAAGTCCGATTTGAAGCCCTCTAATTTCACGCATCTGACTTTCTTTTAATTTCAATAAATCAATCATTTTACCATCTAAATTATAAAAAATATTCCCTGATAAATAACCTAATTCTTCTTGGGGAAAATTTAATATAGATAATAATAATGTAGATTTACCACACCCTGATTCGCCAATAATACTTGTATTTTTTCCTTCATAAACGGTTAAATCGGTCCCATCAACAATTTTCATCATTGAAAGGTAATTTTTGGCAGATTTTATTATTTCTTTTTTAGTTAACTCTAATTCATCCAAAAGGGCTGGATTATTTGAAAAATTCTTGGAGTAAAAGTCTTCTGCATTAAATTTGGCATTTCGTCCTGCAGTTGCAAAAAAAACATCTTTTGAACTTTTAAGAGCAAATTTATAATATAATTTCAAATTCTTCATTTCAAGCATGACATTTTCAGACATTACTTACAGAGCCGCCAGTATTTTTTTTTCATTTTTTGTTTTTAATAATTTTAAACTTATCTGCGATTTGATTAACGTTATTATGTGACAATTATTCAGAAATTGTTAGCATTTCGCTCTTTTTTGTGAAATTCCCTTTTTTTAAAAACGTAATAGATCGAACAGGAAATTCAGAAATATCGGGTGAATAAAACATCGTAATTTTATTTTATTTGCTTGTTCCAAAAAAACTTTCCCTCGTTTTAATATTAGTTTTAGTAACCTAAAATTTTGATTTCTTTTAGTTCCCCTAACCTATAAAATTTCAATACAAAGTGAAAGTGATAGTGATTTACGAAAAATGAAAACAAATCCTAGTAAATTAAAAATCAAGGTTTTAATTACAATTTTTTAGGGCGAATATTAAGAGCAAATAATACTAATTATTTAGCACCAGTTCAAAATATAACTTTCCTATCCAAACATAGGATAGTTTGAAATGGAAATTACTCGTCTTAAAATCAAGCTATAAAACTATTTTAGCTAATACTAATTATTTCGATCAGTATAACTTTAATTACCAAGATTTCAGTTTTTGATCTTTATTTTCGCTTTTCTCATGATATTTCGAACAAGAAAGGGAAGGAATTAACAAATTTTAAAATAGTGGCTTTAGAATGGATCTACTTGCTTTACTTTTCCATAATGTTCTATGAATCTGTCAATTGATTCAAGAATAATCTTATGGGCTTCCTCTTTGTCTTTCCATTCCTTGACAATTGCATACTTTGGTTCTTCCAGATTTTTATAGGTTCTAAAGAATTCCGTTATCTCACTTAAATAATGTATCGGCACCTCATTCAAATTGTCATACTCTTTGTAAACAGGGTCAGAGGTAGCAACTGATAGTATTTTTTCATCAACACCTTTTTCATCTTCCATTATTAGCATACCTATAGGTTTTGCCTGCACCACAGTCAATGGAAGTAAGCTTGTCGTTGAAAGAACCAAGATATCTAAAGGATCACTATCAAGACTCAAAGTTCCTGGAATCAGGCCATAATCATGAGGATACATTACAGAGCTATGCAATGGTCGATCTAAAAGTATTACATTTGCCTTTTTTGATATTTCATATTTTGCTTTTGATCCCTGAGGACATTCCACGATGGCATTTAGCACTTCAGGTGGTTTAACTCCTGGGGATATATTTTTCCATAATAACATTTTGGTATTTCCGTTTTACTTGCCTAAATTTATCATAAAGTAAATTTTTAACTAAAATCAGTCAATTTTAGCATTACAAGATTAGGAATTTCATTAGGTACAATTTTCCCATCTAATCTTACTGTCTCAAATGTTCCAAGTTTTGTGGTATAAACCGTTGTAAATTTCCTTGATAAAAATCTATTTTTAAATGTCATCTTACCTATCTTTCTTTCAAATACCAGAGCCACCTTGAAACGCAACGATGACATCATGAAACAAGTCTAATTTGTTTTTAATTTAAATTTAGATCTAAAATTATATAATAATAAATCATTGATGTTATATAATTACTTGATTGTAAGCTAATTAATATATTTTTCTATTATTCAAAATTAAAGTTAAATTCGTTTGAATTTCAAATTTGTAAAAATTTCAATCAGGATATAGAAATTTTTAACGACATAAAATGAAATATAAAATCTAATTAATATAGGAACGTAAAAGACAAAAAAATTAGTTTGCAAAACTTAGTTAGAAATCTTCAAAATTCCGTAAAATTACTTTTTGGAAGGAATTGGATATGGAATTAATATTAAAGATTCGCAACTTCTTTTCTAAAAAATTTTTTTACAAAAACTTACTAATTCAATAAATTCTGAATTAAATCTTAACAATGATGAAAGGGAAAAATTTTAAACCTCAAAATTTCAAATTTTAGGTATGAAAATCGAGTCAACATCTTTTGAAGCTAATGGAA
>DAHXPE010000148.1 GCA_027364495.1 Candidatus Heimdallarchaeota archaeon
AAATTTGACAAAAATTTGAAACAACTTTTTAATACTATTTTCTTTTGAATTTTTAGTAAAAAACAAAAAAATAAATATTTTTTATTTGTAAAAATCAGTAATTAATTATCGAAATATTTTCAAAAAAGACATAAATAAACCCATAACATATTTTAAAAAAGATGTTTCGTAATAATAAAAAGGTAAAATGGTTCAATTCTGTTTGTAATTTTGAAAAAGTTGATTAAGATATGAATAATGATGAACAACACTTTAGAGGATCAGAGCGTTTTAAAGATAAAACAAAGCCTACTCCTCATACTGGTGATAAAAAGGCAAAAAAACCAGAACATGAACCAAGCGGTATAATAATAGAAATTTACGAAGATTTTTTACCTATTGGAGTAAAAAGTGAATCCTTTCGAAAGCGATATCAAGTAATTACTGTTGTTGGAACAGATAAATTTAGCATTTTAAGATGCTTCTTAAAAAATCAAATCAATACCGTAGCCATGGGAGATACAATCAACTTAGAGGAACAGAAGAACAACTTTCAACTAGTGAAAAAACTTAAACCTTCTGAATGGACTTCAACATTGAAAAATGAAATTGAAGAGGCAATTTCTCAGATCGTAAAAGAAAATGAAATAAAATATGTTGATTTTTTTAATAGTGCACATCTTATAACTAATAAATTACATCAATTAAAGTTATTACCAGGTGTAGGAGAAAAACGTTTGGTACAGATATTAAAAATTAGAGACCAGCAACCGTTTATCTCATATGAAGACATCGAACAAAGATTAAGTTTAAATCCAGTAGAATTAATTACAAAACGCATAATAGAGGAATTAGAAACAGATCAAAAGTATATTTTGTTTACAAAAAAATATGAAGAGCGTGAAAAGTAATTTCCAGAGCAGAACTCATCAAAAAAACAAAAGAACTATTACGAGAATATGCTCTAGCGCCTAATAAAAATTTAGGCCAAAATTTTTGCGTTGAACCTGCAATATTAGAGCTAATATCATCAAAAGTACAGGAATTACAACCCAAAAAAATACTTGAAGTCGGAGGAGGATTAGGAACTTTATCAGAACAACTAGTAACATTATCACTGCCATTAACAATAGTGGAAAAAGATCCAAATTTAGCAACCTTATTAGAACAAAGATTTGGTAAGAATGGTGTCGAAATAATCAATAGAGATGTTTTGCGGATGGAAGAAAAAATATTAGCGGACTATGACCTAATAATAGGAAATATACCCTACGAAATATCCAGTCCTCTTCTTTTTAAAATCTGGTCCCAGAAACCAGAAAAGAAAATATTTCCGACAATAATCTTGACCATTCAAAAAGAGTTCGCATTACGATTGAATGCACAACCTGGAACACAAGAATACGGGAGGCTAAGTGCAATGACTCAGTTGTTTTCAACTCCAAATGTGTTGAAAATATATCCTCCAAGTGCATTTTATCCTGTTCCCAAAGTAGCTCATGGAGTAGTGCAATTGGAACCAAAAACAGAAATACCAGATGAAGCCTTTACATCAGAATTTCGAACATTTATGATAGGCTTATTTAATAGAAAGAATAAAAAGGTAATAAATTCACTGGAACCATTATTCAAAAAGAGAAAACAGGACAATATAGAAGCAAAACTTCGAGAACATGAATTATTCATCCAACGTGTAAAAGACGTCAAACCTCTTGAGTGCGTTGAATTGTTCAAAATTTGGCAATTGGAAAGCAAATCTTAGAAGAACAAAATTCAAACTAAGATATACAACTTTTTTGTAACATTAAGATTTAAAATTAATTCAGATTATAAAAGTGGATTTTTAGGTACTAAAGCCGACTTGAAAAAAATTCAGAAGGTTGTCTGAAGAAAATAAATTTTGATAAATTAGAATTTTCCGTTTAACCAATAGTAGTGTGGAGGAAATATGATATTGAAAACTAAAACAGAAGCACAAATAAAGGCAACAATCATAGAAATAGTACCAGTCCAGGTAATAAGCCTCAAATCATCTAAATCATCTTTAGTAATGTTTAAAACATATCTTGTAATAACAATTGCAGTTCCCAGAGCTATTAATGGAAATATAAACCAATTTCCTGCAATTATAGGATTAGAATAGAACAATCCAAGAATGCTGCCAAAAATAAGCCCAATTGCTATCTTGAGATAATAAACCTGACTCATAGGAGATTGTTGAAAGAACCAATTTTTTCGCACTGAAATATTTGATTTTTCTTCTCCGTATTCTTCACCAGCAGCGACTGGTTTCCTTTTTTGGGCTGATATTGATCTAGAACTAGTATGTCTACGTGAACGTTGACTCATTTAAACACCATTAATCTAAATTTAATTCATAAATTTTCACTTAAATTATTTTATTTTTCTGACAGTTTATCGTTCATCGAATTATTATCAGGATAATTAGGAATGAAAAATTTGTCGACAAACTCATGCACTTTTTCATCAATAATTTTTGCTTCATCAGAGGATAATGTAGATTTTATAAAACGTTTAGACTGAAACGGACAACAAGAAGGTTTTGAAGGAAAATTATCAAAAATTTTATTAAGCTGGCTAATTTCATGAGTTGCAATTAAATTAGGACGTATCTTAAAGACAATATTTTGACTTTCCAGCCATTTTAGACTATTATTAGTGATATCACCTTGTAAAGAAGCAATTTTAAGACCAGAAACGAAACCAACAACATTTCGGAGTTTACAAGCGGTAGTCAAAAGATTCTCAGTAAAATACATACAAGCAGTGCATAAATTATCACCATAAACAGGTTGCCAGGATTGGAGAAGATCATAAATAGGAATGTCGAGACATTTTTTGAATGAAAAATTATTCAAGAAGGATTCATGCCAGGTCTCCTCAGCAGATTCAGGAATCCTTTGAGTAATGAATCTAATTGGATGAACATTTACACCACGTTTCATGGTAAGGAAAGTAGCTGAATAATCGTTAAGCCAAAAACGAATACTACCAAAAATAATGCCCTTCTGAGAACCTTGAGGAAAACCATCTAAACCTTGGATCCGTTCATGATAAATCCAAGCAAATTCATCACGAACCTCGACTACAAAAAGGAAATCAGGATCAGTAAGATTAACAGTAAGAGAGCCATTAAAAGCCTCATAAAGTTTAGAACCCAATTCAACTTTTAGTTCTTGAGTATGGGGACGATTTTTACCAGAAGAACGAGCTTCAAAACCAAAAGATTTACTAGGGGAAATAAATTGAGAGGCAAAACCGGTAAAAGAATCAAGAAGGTGCTCATAGGAAGTCCACTTAAAAATAAAGATAGGAGCAGTATGACTGACACCAAAAATAATATCAGCAATCTTCTGAGCTAAGAAAACTGGTTGGTTAGTATAAATAATTGTACGATTAGCGATATTTTTATAATGCAAGTTAAAATTCGGAAATTTAATGGAAATATTTTTATATAAGCGCTTAATCATAAAACGGCGGGTAGTTTTAGACTTTATACCAATTTCACCGGCATGAGCAAGCATAATAGCATTATAGGAATAAGAATCGTTAGGCAATAGGACACCATAGAAAAAATAAATAAATATTCTCAAGCTGATTATAATACATCAGCGTAACTATAATTCTTCATCCAGTCAAAGGACCGTCAGCCTTGTCTTTGTGTCATCATGTACTTGAGAATATTAATGAATTTAGATAAAAACTCAGTAAAGAAAAAGTATTGTAAAAAGTAAATAAAATTCAACTTTAGAAAAATTATTCTTCTTTAGTGTCTTCTAAATCTTTGTCTTCGTCTTCGTCAGAAGCCTCTGCAGTTTCTTCACCAGTGCGAATAACAACGGAAATATTATATAAGTGATCAAATTTAGAAAGAACTGCTTCTTTTAAAACAGGATTTAGATTAGCAATAGCTTCAGTAACAATTTTTAAAGCTTCATCTTTATTAGAAGGTAATTCTTGATCAGACCAAGTTTCAGAAATTTTAGCATTCTGGTTTTTGGTCACAAGATAAATGGTATCAAAAGAACGCTGAATAGCAACATAATTAGATTGAACAATAGGACAACCAACAAAATGGCATTCAGAGGTATTGGTAAAGAGGTGTTTGCATCTCAAATTACCAGTATGTGCATGAGAAGTTCTAAAAGCACATTGACCCTGAAAAATAGCTTTCCAAGTTGCTGTTTCCTTAAGTTGAGTAGTTAAAGCTGACATTAAAATTTCTCCAATTAAAGAATAAAAATAAATATCGGTTATGTAATAGTATTCCAGTACAGTTTCATTAAATGATTTGATTGGAAAAATACATTACACTAAGATTATAAGAATATAATTAACAACCAAAAAAAGCATTTAAAAAAATGATAATTCGAAAAATACTCCGTATAAAGAAAGTCAAAATTAAAAAGTGCTAATTATATCGTTTAAATAAAGACTAATAAAGTAAACGCTAGTAAACAAGGGTTCAATAACAGTTTAGTTTCAGATTAGTTGTTTATTGCCAAAATAAAAGGCAACTATATAACAATTGACGTGAAACGTCAGTTATAAATGAACAACATGAAACCTTCCAAAAGAACCGACAAAATTAGTCATAAGGTAAGCCACTGTAGCAAAGCGGTTAAAGCGTCTGACTTGTAATCAGAAGATCGCGAGTTCAAATCTCGCTAGTGGCTCCAATTTTTTTTTGAATATTATTTCTTGTTTGAAAATTAACGTCTCTGCCACTGTATCTTAGCTCGGTTGAGAGCCAAACTCGTAATTTGGAGGTCGCGAGTTCAAATCTCGCCAGTGGCTTATCTTTTTTAAAATCTTTTGATTTTTTAGTTTATTTTAA
>DAHXPE010000018.1 GCA_027364495.1 Candidatus Heimdallarchaeota archaeon
CCTCTGACATGCGGGGTATGAAGAGAACTAATACCATCCTTAAAACATCGTCGGGCTAATCGTGTGATGTTTATGACTAAAAAAATCATTCTGTTTTGAAAACTAATCTTTTTAAGTCCTCTGTATCGTGTTTTACCTAGATCAAAGCATCTCTTTCCATATCCATAATCAGCTTCTTGACCCCATCGTGCTTTTCGAGAAGTTTCATAAGTTTCAGTTTGCAGAAAAACCCTATTATCCTCTACTAATTCCTGATATATTGAGAATTGCACTGTTCGGCCATTTTTGTTTACTGTGCATTTGGATTTAAGCGGACATACAGTACAAGTAGCTTTGGGAAAGACAAATCGATAATTCTTTTGATTTGAAGTCAAGTTATAAGAAGTTGTTTTCTGATTTTTTGGGCAAGTAACTGTGAACGTTTTAAAATCAAAATAAAATTGATCTGCTGAAAAAAGATCTTTATGTCTAGGATTTTGACTCTTTTTAAACTGAATACCCGGTTGTACTCCTTTTGCTAACATCTGTAAGCGATTTTCTATACTATCATAACCTTTATCAAAGCTCCCAACATCTGGAACTTCACGATAATCAGAAATAACTTCATTAATGATTATGGGAGCCTGTGGACTATCTGGGATACTTCCATCAAGAGTATCAACTTCTATGGTAAACCCATCAAAGGTCCGAGCAGTACTTGCTTTGGTTCCAATGAACGGTTTTTGGCGAGTTTTATGACCTGCTCGAACTTCAGGATCTACAAGGCTAATTATTTTGCGTTTTCCCTTAATTTGAACTAGTGAACAATTCTCAGAACTGACATTTTCCATAAGAATTTGATCTAAAAAATTTACAAAAACAGCTACACTTTTCCATTCTAATGTCTCAATCAATGAAGCTGAAAGAGAATTTAAAAGTAAATGAAGTGTATCAACTACTGTAATGGCATATTCAGCTACACGTTTAAACCGTTCTGTCTTTGTTAACTGCTCTGTTTGAATAAGCATCTGTTCTTCGTGTGACCATACCTCAAATGACGTTAATAGTTCTGCAGGTAACGTTGTATTACCAGTAGGAAGATATGATTCAGGAACAATCAGTAATTCAGCTAGTACTTTTCGGATTGCCTGTAAAAGAAGCTCACGACCTGTTAGCCGTTGGATGGATGCATGCTGATGTGTGGTATCACTGACGATGCCTTGAGTTATTTTTGCATATCCTAAAGTTTGAGCTTGATGAATGACTTGTTCATTAATTTTTTTGATTTTTCCTTCTCCCCACAAGTTTCTGTAACGAACCAAGGTTGTATCGTCAGGTATTCGTTCTGGAAATGAAATTCCAAGAAATTCTCTAATAGCTAAATCAGTAAAAGCCCTCTCTTCAATTTTTCTATCTGAGAGATTATAATAATATTGACAAAACATAGTCTTATAAATTATGATAACATCCCATGCAGTACGGCCAATAGAAGAGTACTGAATAGGTTGTTCTTCAGCATTCTTCATAAGAATAGATCGAAAACTTTCCCAATCTATATATTTGTCAAAAAGGAGCAATGGGCTTGATTTTGGTAAATAATGCCTTACAATGTTTGTGTTGAAGAACGAAGTTGAGCTATTAGATTTTGGTCTCATAGAACATCGAATAATTGACTCTAAAATTCTTTTTTAAAGTATTTTCTTACCTCACTATTACATTTTGTTTCTATCTTACCTCCTTGTATATTTTTCTTTCTTGCTCGTTATTTTTTTTATTTTGCCAAATTTCAAAAAATCAATTTTTAGTAAATTTACTAATTATTTTTCAGCACTCTCTAATTTTGAATGGAATAAAGAACATTCAAAACTAACAGTCGAATTGGAAGAATATAATACTTTTTATAAAATTTTATTAGAGATCCAAGGAGTAGTACAAGAAGATTCCGAAACCAGAACTTTAATAAATCTCGTACGAATAATAAGTGGAATCCAATTTACCGATGATAAAGAAATTTATAATGTAAAATCTATCGAAGATGAATTTGGAGATTTATATTATGAACATAACGTATATGGATCAGAATTATTAGATTTTATAGATTTAAATGGATATAAACAATCAATAATTGAGGTGATAGGTGAAAATTACATTTTATTTGAGAAATTAAAAGAAAAATATTCAAAAGATGAAGAATCAATAGTAAATAAGAATATTTTAGAAAAAATCGATGAAATTGATAAATTAAATTCTCAATTAAATGAAAGAAATCAAGAATTGAATTTATTAACAGAGAATAAAAGAACAATCAGAAAAGAGTTTATAGAAAAATGCTAAATTATATCTGAATTGGATAAACTTTCTAGATTCTACTTTTCTTATTTTCTTTTATTCAAAACTTTCCAAAAAATTTAAAAAATAATTGAAATAACTTATTCAGTAGTAAATTTTTTTTATACGGGAGTTTTATTATGCCCAAAAAAGCGACTGCTAAACCAAAAAAGGAAAAAAGCACTTCTACAAAAGCAACAACTAAAGATAAAGCGCCAAAAAAATTAACACCTGCTCAAAGGCTTGATCAACTTGAAGAGCAAGTTCGCAACATATTTAAAAAAATTGATAATCTGGAATTAATGGTTATCGGAAAAACTTCTTTAACTCAATCTATCCAACCAAATGAAGAGATAAAAAAAATAATTTTACATTTGGGACCATCAGGCAAAAGTATTTCACTAGATGAATTGTCTGAATTTTCATCATTACAGGATTTTGGTTGGGATAGTATTCAAGCAACAATTAATTCAATGGTTGACAAAGAATTGATAGATGTAAGTGAAGGGATTTCAAAACTCAAAATTGACAATAAATATGGCAGAATAATTATCAGGTGAGTTTATGTTAGTATCTGATGAGAAAATATTTGCTAGTTTGAACAATATTATTTTTGAAACGAAGGAATTGCCTTTTGGATTAAGTGCTTATAATAAGGAAGAAAAGGTATCTGATTTTGTTAACAGACACGATGAGATTTTAAAATTTAAGGATCAAATTCACTTAATTTGGGAAAGAAAAGTTTCTCGAGCAATTAGATTGGAAGGACCTGCGGGAGTAGGGAAATCTACACTATTCAACTTTGTGAAAGAAGAAATTGAAAAAGAAAGGAGTGATACCACAAAAAAGATTCAATTTTTATCATCAGATACAGATATTTTGTCATCATATATGGAATCACCTGGTAAAATAAATTCATTTGCTGATATTTGGAAATTAATGCTTCAAGGCTTAGAAGCTGGATTTGACGAGGAATTAAATAGTGAAGTGAGTTTACCTGAATATATTATACTTCGTTTAGTCTTTAGAATGCTTCAATTCTACCCAAATGAATTAAAATCAGTAATTTGGCG
>DAHXPE010000149.1 GCA_027364495.1 Candidatus Heimdallarchaeota archaeon
TTTATGACGCTTCAAAAGAGCTATTGATTCTGAATTTAATTGAGATAGTTTGCTGCTTATCAAATCGTTATGAAATTGAAGCTTACGTAAAAAATTATTTAAAATTCTTTTAGTTAATAAATTTCTTTAAGTTAATATATAAAACATAAAAAAAAAATATTTGTACTTGTCCAATAATGAGTTTAGATAAATTTATTTCAGGGAAAAAACCCTCTAAAAAGAAAAAGAAGGATTCTTCAAGTTCTAAAAAACCATCTTCATCAATGAAAAAAGAACTTCAATGGAATCTTGAGAGCCAAGAAGATAAATCAACTAGTAAAACTTTGAATGATAATTTGGCATCTGAAAGACCTGTTCAAAGTCTTATCATTGAGCAGACTGATGAATCAGGTCTTCCTATTAAAACATTATCAAATGGAAGTTTAGATGAATTTATTCCTATTCAAGAATTTCAAAACAAGACAAGATTAGAACTTTTTAATATCATTAAAGATTTAGTTCACTCTTCTCGAAATTATTCCCGTAATAAAAACTTGATTACAAAATTATATTTAGAAAAACAAGATGAAATAGTTCCAGAAGTTCTTTCTCAGCAATTGGAAATTTCCTATTATGAAATTATTTTTTTACTTGCTGAAATAAAAAATCAGATATCATAAATTAAGTACTACTCTCATCTGAATCTGTTAATAAAGAGAGGGTTTCTATATATGTCTCTATTTGTTTCAATCCATCTTTGCAACTTTGAATCAAAGGAGCGTTATCCATCTCCCGAGTGCTCACTAGAACTGCCTTCAGACTTTTTTGAGCAATGTTTATTGATTTAAGAGCTGTCTTATAATCTTCTTTATCATAAGATATTAGACCAGTACTGAAGAGCTTCATCCCATCAAAATATGCTGATTGGATGGTAAATAAATCCACTAATTCTGTATTTCCAAGTTGTTTGACTAATCTTATTAGTTTTTGCATCAATTCAGATGCTTTTTGAAATAATGAGGCAGCTTCGTTATTTTTGTCATTTGCAAGTTCTCTTTTGGCATCGTTTTCTAAAGCTGTAACTCTAAACATCATGCTCTGGAGGTTAAATTCTGTTTTATTCTCAAATTTTGAAATTGAGTCATAAATTTTTTCCCCATACCAGTAGAGTTTAGAAGCTTTTTCATAATCTTGATTTGCGCTTAAAATCAATCCATTTTCCCAAAAATAATCAGCTCTTTCGGTGTATTTTTGAATTGAGAGTTCTTTTATCTTAGCTATTATACCTTCAAAGTAAGCTTTAGGTATTTTTTTCTCCCCTAGAAATATTGCTTTTTGTGCCTGAATCATTGCTTGGTAATAATGGAACCTTTGTTCTGACAATGTATCGGCAATTAACGCTTTTTGCTCTTCTAGCCTAATATAAACTTTGTAAATATTTTTTTGTGATTGTATTTTATGATAAAAGTCATCATTCTGTTCATTTACAGCAATTTCCTCTTGATATGCTTGTGCTGCTAATTCCAAAAATTGTTTTATTATATTTCTTTCTTCTAAAGTTACATTTTTTGCTTTTTTTAGTTCTATTAACGCTTCAGCATGAGTTATTCGCGCTTGACAATAAATAGCTCGACGACCTATTTCTCGTAATATTTCTTGGGGAACCTGCATCGTTCCTTCTTTTATCTGAGATTCAGAAATTTTTTGTGTTCTGAGAAATGATTCAGATGCTTGGGTAAAATCATTAATACATTCTTGATGCATACCTTGCTCAAATTTTAAATCACCACTGATCATATCCATTGTACCTTGTATAAAGCCATCAGATGTAGAATCTAGACGCTCTCTGGTTTGTCGAATGTTTTCCATGTAATTTTCAAATGATTTAAAAAATGGAGCAAGTTTTTCCGGTTGATCAACATACCTAAGTGGAATTTTATCAACTATAATTTTGGGTAATGGAACTGCAGTTTTGGAGCTCATGAATGTATCAAATATTAATGAATTTGATTCTTAAAAAATTATTTTATTTTAACTAGAAAAAAATATCACAAAGGTCTTCTAAAGACTTTTACTTTATAAATCCAAGAGAGAATCAATTATGATTGAAAATCAAAAAATATAAGGAAATTATAAAATAATTTTTTTTAAATTAAAGTAAAGACAGTATTTTTTACTATTCAGGTGTGGTCGACCTTTAAAAAATTAAAATGAACTTAGAAAATTTTCCATTTTTAGTAATATTTGATAATCCTAAAAGGAATCTTACTGATTATAAAATTTATAGTGAATTTTTACCAATTTCTGCGAATTTTACTAAGGAATTTAAAATTAAACTTTTTTATAGAGAGGATGATGACCGCATTGTTTTTTTAAAGAGGATTCCTTTGATTTAAAAAGTAAAAGCCTTTAGAAGAGATGACGGTTAGTATTTTTTTGATTTTATGCATTAAAGAAGAGATTGTTTTTAATATCGATTCTTTTGTCTGGAACTTGCTTTGTAAACCGACAAACATTTAATCAAGTTCAAATAATGGAAATGGAACAAACAATATGATTCGGAAATTATTTTATACTGGATAATGGAGAAGAATTCATTGATACAAAATTTTTCGTAACATTCTGATTATTCACACAATTGTCTGGCGTCTTTTTTATAAATTTACTAGAAATCGTTTATGACGCTTCAAAAGAGCTATTGATTCTGAATTTAAAGGTTCGCTTTTTTAATTTCTAAGTATAAGTGTTTGCATAATAGTTGCCATGTCCACATCGATCTGGTCTTCACATACCCTTTAGCGCTCAAAGGAAAAGACAAGTCTTTTCTTTCCACATCTTGATCATGGAAACTATTCTGAAATAAGTCTATTATTTTTAAAATTGAGAAAAACCCATTCCCTTAAAATTATTTATATGAATTATATTAATGAATTATTAATGAATTTAGAATTGAGACCACATCTGACCGGTGAAACGGTTTAATGGGGAAATTTATTTTTGGCTGATTCATTTATAAAATAATTTGCTTATTTATACCTTCTTATTCATTTAATTGAGATTGTTTGCTACGTACCAAAGTAATCAAATGCTTATAGAATTGATAAAAATAATGATAAAAATATTCAGATTTTTAAAAAGGAAAAATTTGAAATTAAATAGTGAATTGTTAATTTAACATTACATCTTCTTGACCCGTTACTAAATAAAAGGTCAATTCTATATTTTCAAAATCTATATAAGAAAATTATTTTAAGATGATAAAAATGAGTCAAATTCCTGATTTAAATTTAGAAATATCACGGGAAGAAAAAGTCTATTATTATAATTTAGCCGGAAAAATTGCCCACGAAGTATTTGAAGAAATTACTCCTTTGATTAAACCAGGTACTAAAGTAATTGAAATTTGTGATAAAGCCACAGAACTTATAATTGCCAAAGGAGCTAGACCAAGTTTCCCAACTAGTGTTTCAATTAATAATATTGCCGCTTACTATTCAAGTCCTGATAATGATGAAACTGTTATCCCTGAAGGATCAGTTGTTAAAGTTGATTTGGGAACTCATGTAAATGGGTTTGTTGCCGCTAAAGCTGATACTTTTTGTTTTAACGAAGAATACTCTTCATTAGTTGAGGCTGCACATCAATCATATAAAAATGCGATGGAATTGGTGCGTGTTGGCACTGAAACCAACATGGTTGGCGTAGCAGTCGAGGATACGATTCGAGAATATAATTACTTACCTATTAGAGAATTAAGTGGTAATTTAGTTGATCGTTACCAATTATTTGGAAATAAAATGCTTCCAAACGTTCGTTTACCATTCGGTAAAGCAGATTCAATAATGGAGTTGGATGAAACTTATACTTTAGAGACTTTTGCTACAACTGGATCTGGATCTGTTCATACTGATCAAAGCAGGACTTATATTTATATGCTAAGACCAGAACGGACAATGTTACGTTCACAAGAATCACGTAAGGTTCAGCATCATATTTTTAGAGAATATTTTACCTTACCTTTTGCCGAACACTGGATAACAAGTAATCCAAATTTTCACCCCGCTCGAGTTCGTTTAACCCTTCGAGAATTGAGAAAATCAAATGGTGTAGTAGAATTTTCTGTACTTTCCGATATAAAAGAATCTTTTATCAGTCAATATCAAAATACTTTTATTGTAACTGATACTGGGTATCATGTGACAACTTTACCACCTTTCGAGTTTGAAAAACCAGAAAGTATTAAGGAAAAAAAAGAAAAAGTTGAAGAAGTAATTAAAGAAGTAACTGATGCAAAAGAGAAAGCTGAAAAAACATCAGAAGAAAAACCAGAAAACTCTGCAAAAACAGAGAAACCAGAGAAGAAAACAGCAAAAAAATCTTCTAAGAAAACCACCAAGAAAAAATCAGATTAATTAATTTCAAAATTAAGTTAATTTAATATATTCCTTTTTTTTTTGAAATTAATATGCTTCAAGATGATATAAAGAGCTTACTTTCAACTCTTATTTCAGAAGGTTCAATTTCAGATTCATTTATTTCAAAATTTGAATCAATTGTTAAATCAATTGAACAAGTCGATACTAATAGAACAAATATACAAAGGTCGATAATTGGAATCTATTATTTATTTATCTATCAACTTTTTTACGAAAAAAATACAAAAATACTTTCTAATGTCCAGAAAGAAATAAAATCAAATGTAGAATTGTTTAATAAAAATGAATTGCAAGATGATAAAGCTCGCAAGGTTCTAAGTGAACTTGTTAAAAATCAAATGATTTTAGAACTTGTTTTGAACAAGACTGAAAATTTTAACAATTTGTTACCTTTTGCTCAATATAAAAATACCATTGAAATCGAAAAGATGTTTAATGAACTTGAAAAAATGATTCTAGATCTTCCATCAGGTATGAAAGATCTTTTCATTAATTTCTTTAATGAAAATGAGAAAAATAGAGAAATTCTAGAGTCTTTTAACGATATCAAATTTATATCCTCAAACGAATTTTCAAATTTTCTCATTAATACATTAAACAGTATGAATTCTAAAACCTCAATTGTTGATACATCAAACTTTAATGAATCTTTTAATAATCAAATTCAGTATTTATTTGAAAATTTCTTTCTGAAATTTAAAGAAAAGAAATTCTCTCCTATTAAATTTAATGTTAAATTAGAAAAAACATTGGCTGAGAAAAATAATGAATCTTATTTCTTTTATGGTGACGAAATTCAGAATTTAGGAACTGATATAGATCAAAAATATATATCTCAATTAGAAATTAACTCAAAAATAAATAATTCAATTTTGAAATCTTCTGGATCAAATTTAGGACAACTTTGGGAAATGGTCGGTTCTATTGTCATGAACCCCGTAAGAATTGGTATTGGTATTGCAGAGTTCCCTTATATAGATTCAAATACAAATAAAGCATATATATCGGTAGGAATTGAGCAGGAAGTTGATTTATCTGAATCTGATAATCTTTATCACCAAATTCAATCAATGCGAATTACAGAAATTTCAGATAAGACGAATTCAAGAAGACAGCTGATCATTAGTGAAATAGCTCAATCTCTTGATGTGCCAATTGAGCTAGCACTTTATCCGACTATTATTGAAGAATATCTTGCCCGGAATAAGGGGATTACACTGGATTTCAAAATTCAAAAAAAGAAATTACGATCCGAATATTATGATGTTAGCAAAGTTGTTTTTGATAAGTTAAATGGCACGATAACGATACCTGATGATTTAGAACCTATTCAGCATCAATCCTCTTTTGAAATGATTCCTTCACAAAAAAGCAATTTCACACAAAATAAAACCGTAACTTTAGCAAATGAAATTGTTGTGGGTAAAATAGCTCTAGAATTTACATTGTTGAACTCTTGGTATATTGCCGTTGCATTGGACCTTCCTAATGATATGTTATTAAATCAAATCTCCAATAAAATAAGAAAAGTCGAAGATAAAAATGAAAATAATATCTGGAAACTTCGATTTACTATTTCTAAAGTGTTAGATATTTTTGAAGCTGAATCTTTATTATTGGACAATATTTGGAAATATATTTGGCACGAAAAAATTCCTATTCTTCCCTTCGATTTGCTAATTTCATTTATCGGATTAACCCCTTCAGGAGCTATAAACAAAGAATATATTGATAATGAATCAATACGGCTTGCAAGAGGCGTTGATATTCTTGAATTAGATTCATTGCTACGAAATGGTCCTTTTTCTATACTTTCTGTACAAAATATAGTCATCGGAAAATTAATAAATTTTTATCAGGATCCAACGGATTCTCAGTTGTACATTTTATATTGTACTATTAGTGAAATTGAAATTTTGAAAAAACTCAACCGAGATTATTCTCCATCTAGTTTAGCAAAATTAGGAAAACGAATTGCAAAAGCATTGTCATTAAAAACAGAAAGATTAGAAGATGAACTTCATCCTAAACACCTATTAAGATACATTCTTTTTTATTCAATTCAATTTAATACACAAATTGATTTTTCAAACATTTTTGAAGTAATTAGTTGGATGATAACAGAATTTGATTTTAAAAAGGCTTCTGTTGAGAAAATAAAATCTATCGATTATGATAATTTGTTAATTGAGATTGAAAATTAGGGTATATAAAACATGGGCGATTCTGTTTTAGTTGAATTCTTAATTAAAACAAATTCAAAACAATCCCAGGTTATTTTTGATAAAGATTTACAAAAATACGTTGTTCATGTCAAAAGTGCTCCAACTAAAGGGAAAGCGAATAAAGAAATTCTTAATTTATTAAAAAAGTATTTTATTGCATCAGACGTTGTTTTGATTAAAGGATTCACAAGTTCAACCAAATTGTTTGAAATCAAGGGAGCTAAAGAAACTATTCAAAAATAATAGTCTGATTTTTAATTGATAAATCGGAAATTTAAAATTCCTTCCTGTCTTATTTTCCAAAGAGATTCTATTTGTTTTAGTAACTTACTAATATCTCCGATAATTTTACTGGAATTCGTTAATAGTGCACTATCAATTGCATCTTTATATGATATAAGCCGAATTTCTAACTCATTTGTTAAGTCAAGTATTGCTAGCTCTGATTCAACTAAAATAAGAAAAATTTCTTCTTCTTTCTTAGATGATAGAAAAAAAGTTGACCCCTCATAGTTTGTTTCGTTTATGAAAATAATTAAATCTCTTAACTGAGCTACTAATTGATCCACATCACTCCAGATAGCTATCATTTGTGATTGAAGAATGATATTTTGAATTTCGGCAATCTGATCGATATACCCTTGAGTAAAAGAGAGTATAGCTTTTTTTATGGATTCATCACTTGCTTTTCGTTTATCGAATTCATTGTAGGATTCATATGGCAATTCTAAAGGTTTTAATTTCCGTTTAATCTCTTTTACGCAATCTTGATACTTCATTTTTTGAAACCAAATGTTTGGTGATTAATTTACCTGCTACTAACATCAAAAACATTGTAATAAAAATTTTTTTAGCTGAAAACTAATTTTAATGATTAAAAAATTATTTCAATTAGAAATAATATAAAGTCTATTGGTCGATTTTACTTAACAACACTCCTTACCTTGTTTAAAAATCTGTTCAAATTTAAACAATAACCATTTAATTTCTACAAGAAGCACTGTCAAATATGGAATTTGTATTTAATTTAGGTAATAAATATCAGTGGAAGTTCATACTCAATGAATTATATCAATCTGAAAAGTATTTTGAACATCAACCAAATGTCAATGAAACAAATTTAGAATTATTTTTGGATATAATTCCCCTTGACAAAATTTTTGAACACGAAGTTGCGTCTACCAATACAAATGAATTAGAAAATGTAAAACATTCTATTGAAAAAAATGGTTTTTTGCATCCAATTGTAGTAACTGAAAGCAAAAATTACTATATTTTGGCTGATGGTACGCACCGTAAAAAAGCTTTAGAACAACTTAATTGTAAATATGTTCCTGCCATGATTATAAAAGAATCTTATAGAAGGGATACCTGGGTTCGTGTATTTAATGATCGAATACCTTCATACAAGAATGTCTATAAGAAATTAAGTCCAATGCAAAGGAAAAATATTACACACCTCGAATTTGACATAATAGATTTTGATACATTAATTAGTTATCAATATAAAGAGGATTTAATTGCTCTCGTGAAAGATGGCTATCATATTCACGTTTTTCTAAACAAAGAATTTACGAATCGTTTAGATCACCTTAAACTTGTTAAAATTTTTGACCAAACATTTTCTGATGGATTTAAAAATTATATGATGGTTTCTAAAGCAAATGAGCAAGAATTCAACTTTAATGAATATCTTTTGTTGCCTTCTCCTATTGATCAACTATACGATCTGGAATATCTAGTTAAATATCCTGAATTACGTAGAACTAGATCATCTCGAGCAATAATCCCTTTGCGATTAATTTATCTTCCTGTTGATTATACAATTTTACAAAAATCCTTAGAAGAAATTATTGAATATTATTATAGCCTTATTTCAAATAATATTGAAAAACAAATTTTTAGATCAATTTTTTTAAAGCTATCTGTGGTTAAATCATTAGATATTTCGTGGTATTACCATATTTTATTAATAGGAAATAAGGATAGCTTTATCAATGCATTAGATTCTAAAGACTCCAAGAAAGTAGAATCCTTACTTGAATCAATAGATGAAGTAAAAGAAATGACTAAACTTCATACAATTTCAAATAATACTTAATTTTTTCAATTATTTGAAAAAAAAAAACGAAAATTACAAAATACTTAACTTTTTCTAGTCAGGAGGCGATTCTTCAACAACTCGTGTTTCTTCAACATCATTAAAATCTACTAGAGTCTCAACCTTTTGAACTTGTTTCTCCTGGGTCTCAGGTTTATGAACCAATAGAAAATGTCCGACAGCTGAAACAAATAAAATCAACAATACGATATTAAAAACAATAACCGTCCTAAATTCTGGTTGTGTTAATTCTATCGATTCAGCTAATTGTGGGAAATTTAATATTCCAGTTAGATTAGTACCTTTCTGCAATGGATTTGAAATGAAAGTATCAATAAGTGGTGTCGGATTAATGATTAAAAAAGCTAGAATGACAACTATAATAGTTCTAAAAACAATTGATGGTATAGCATTAATTAATAAAGCTCTGGTGTCTGGTTGAGCACTTTTTGCAGTAATTTTATCTTCAAACTTTCTATCAATTCTACGCAAATTGCCAATAAAAGACTGTAGACGCATCGTTGTCTTTTGATCTAGTTGCTGACCTCTTTTAAAAATTCTTCTATCAACCATTTCACGTAAATAGGATGCAGCCAAAATGTCATACTTTTTTGATGCTGATTTAATACTTCCAACTGATTGTTTTTTATCTTTTTCAGGCTGTGGTTGAAAATTATCAATACGTTCTAAATGCTTCTTAATACGCTTTTCACGTTCTATCATAGGATCTACAACGCTTACTGCATATGAAGTCTGAAATGCTATTTCAAGTAAAAGATATAATGCTAATCCTAATTGAAAGATTGGGCTCTGTATCAGGGTAATGAAATCTGGTATTATTGAGGAAACTGTTCCTTTGAAAGCAGGTAAATTAAGATTAATTAACATCATACGACCTGTGGAAGAAAAAGAATCAGGTGTATACATAGCTAAAATAATTAAAGCTTGGAAAGCTATGAATAAGATAATTACTAATCGTGATTCACCTCTCATAATAAATCCAAGACCCGATAAAATAATGATCGGCAATAAAAGAAAAGCTATTAAAATTGCCCAGATTTGAATAAAGTCAGTTAAAATCTGAAATAAATTACCATTGAAAATTCTTTGCGACCTTGGAAATATAGACAAGAGAATATTATTTAATATTGACCCACTTATTTGATTATTGTTAGGAGTAATAACATGGAAATTAAATAAGACAATATTCGTAAAGGGGATAACAATGCTTCTGTTACCGATAAGTATGGTAATGGAATTAACAATCAGGATAATATAATTTCCAATTACACCTAGAATGACCATTAGAATAAGTAAAAAATAATCTAGTAATTCTAAAAGTTTAGTAAAATCATACAAATGAGTTGTATCAATATTAGTGTAAACAAAGACAAAGGCAATTGTAAATAAAATGCCATAGAATAGCTTGAAAGTATTTGAAAGCTGAGATCCCAAAATCTACATAACTCCTTTACCAAGAGCTTTACCTTTATGGTAAGCGGCTATTACTTCTGCTAACATATCTTCTGGTCCAACATTTATTATTTCTACATCTAAGCCTCGCAAAGCTTCCTCAACTTGTCTTCTATGTTGAATGAATTCTTCCATTATAGCTTCTGCCATAGCTTTTTCAATAGGTGTTAAGTCCATAATGGATTCAAATAATGGACCTAAGGGTGAAATTATTGTTATTCTATTTTTAGATGAAATGGCTCTTTTAGCTGCCTCAACAAAATCATCCACATTAGCAGATTCTAAATCAGTAAGAAAGATGTAACCACTTACTCTAGGCAGTCGAGCCATGATAAAATTAACGGCATCTAAAGGATTTGATGCACCTTTTGGCTCTACTAAGGCCAAAGTTTCAAGCATTTGAAAGAAATTACCTTTTTTAGCTGAGGGTGCAAGATAAGAAGTAGTATGAGTGCTATAAGTTATGAGACCAGCAATGTCACGATTTTCTTCAGCAAGATGCATGATCATCATGACACTACGAATCGCAAAATCGAGTTTAGTGTTGTCAGGAATACCACCAGCCATGCTTTCTGAATGATCAAGAAACACAACGATTCTGATATTCTTTTCAGATTCAAATTCTCGAACCATTAATTCTCCGGTTTTTGAAAATGCTTTCCAATCTAGTTTTTTAAATTCATCACCAGGAATATATTTTCTTAGGGAATGAAAATCATCACCCGATCCTTTTTCTTTAGTTTTGTGACTACCAAACATTTTTCCTAATTGACGCTTTTTTGAAAGAGCCTCTAGACGTCTGATATCTTGATAACTTGGATAGATGAGTACCTCTGTATAAAATTCTCTGATATCTTCTTCGAAAAAGAATCCTGTTCGAGAGTGAATAATAACTTTTGAAGGTCCAATTCTATATACTCCTCTTTTTGTGACTCGAATAATATAACTGAATGTTTTGGAAGCACCTGCCCTGAGAGAAGTAATGATAAAATTCTCACCCATCGACAATTCAAAGGTTTCATGAATTGCATCATAAATTTCTACGAAGTCGAGACCTTTTCCTTCATTCGTAACCTTGATAGTTACATAAATGAACTCACCAGCAAAAGCTTTTTCTCTATCTAACTTTCTCGTGATCCGAATTGATGTTGTATCAGATTTAATTCGAAACATCGGAAGGCCAATAATCGATGCCAGGATCATTATTGTCCCAAGAAACATGGAATAGTCTACAATACTATTCGGTATAAGGAAAAATTGTATAATCAGATATAATGGATTTGTCGAATTTTGTAGGTTCCCAGTAGTAGACGATTGTATCTGATTAAGTATAGCATTATTTGATTGTCCAAATAAAAATGGTAGCATTGTTGGTAATGTTCCGACACCCGCAAAAGCAAGACCAATACTGAAGAGCAAAACACCGCCTACTATAAGACCGCGGCCACGAGGAGTAAACATAAATTGCGCCTAATTTATATTCAAATGTATACTAAAAAAAAATTTTAATTGCTTTAATCATCTTCCCAATCATCTACTTCTTGAGGAATTAGGGAAAGAATATTAACTTCAACTGGTACAGGAACCTCATTTTGAATATTCAGGGATATAGTTTCTCCATTGAGTCCTTCAAGTTCTGCTTCAGCTTTTAACAACAATCTGTGCTGGAGAACATGCCTTATCATGAATTTAACATCATCAGGAATAACATAATCTCTACCACGGCAAGCAGCTAAAGCTTTTGAAGCCTCTAAAAGAGAAATAGATGCTCTAGGACTGCATCCATATATTAATCGTGAGTCTTCTCGGGTTCTAACAACGATATCTCGAATATAACCCATCACTTCATTAGAAATAAAAACTCGTCTTACTACTTGGGTCATTTTAATAATAGTCTGGGGATTGGTCACAACCTGAACTTTATAATCAACTGGATTGTTTTTGAGTTGAATAATTTTTAATTCATCGTCAGGTTCATTATAATCAACCATTAGTTTAAACATAAAGCGATCGAGTTGTGCTTCTGGTAAAGGATAAGTTCCTTCCTGTTCAACTGGATTTGCAGTAGCAATAACTACAAATGGTTTGGATAGTTTATGTGTTTCTCCTTCAATAGAAACTTGACCTTCTGCCATAGCTTCAAGCATAGCAGCTTGAGTTTTTGGAGGAGCTCTGTTAACCTCATCAGCTAAAATAACATTACCGAAAATGGGGCCTTTTTTAAGACGGAATGTTCCAGTTTTTGGATTAAAGATATTCGTACCAACAATATCAGATGGAAGCATATCTGGTGTAAATTGAATACGAGAAAACTCACAGCCCATTGTATCGCTGAATGAATTAGCTGTCCAAGATTTTGCTACACCAGGAACTCCTTCTAAAAATGCGTGTTTGTTGGTGAGCATACAAATCCATAAAAAGGTAATAATATCAACACGACCTATAACTACTTTTGAAACTTCTTCTAAGATTCTATCATGGACTTTTTTAATATCAAGAACGGTAATTACTTCGTCTTCTTGTTCCATCTTTTTTTCAGTCGAAACATCGCTACTCAAAGTTTTAAATCCTCATTTAGAATAATTATCAGTCATATTTCACAGTTTTAGTATTTTGAAATAGAGACTTTTATTTTAAAAGATTTCTCTTGAAAGAATATAAATAATTTACTAATTTAATTATGAAAAATATTTTAGTACCCTTAATTTTTTAAATTTTTTTTTTTACCATTACTTGTGCCTCTCCCTGTTCAATATTTCGATTTAGAAATTGAAAAAATAGTACAAGAAAATTCCGTTATAAGAACCATCATTTTTACAAAGCCTGAAAATTTTAATAATATGCCAGGTCAATTCTGTTGGTTAACTGTTCCGGAATTACGAAAATCTACAAATAATATTCCACGAACACCTTTAGCTATTGCATCTGGGATGTTTGAAGATCAATTAATCTTTTCATTTCGGAACTGGGGTGGTTTAACAAAATTATTTTTTGAAAAAAAAATAGGTGACATACTCTCTGTCAGTCAACCGCTTGGATTACATGCTCCTGTAGATTTATTCAATTCTAATAAAACTATATGTATAGCAGGCGGGACTGGAATTGTTCCTATTCGTTCCCTTGTAAATTCTATGAAATCAAAAAAGCATTTAAAGGTTTTTTATGGAGCTAGGACACCATCAGAATTGTTATATAAAGAAGAAATTTATCAATGGGATTCCGAAATAATTGTCGAGAAATCAGATGAAGGAGCTAATTGGTTTGGTCAACAAGGCTTTGTTACTAAATTACTAACTCAATCTATTTTCGATTCGTATAAATACTGTTATATTTGTGGACCAATTCCAATGATGCAAAATGCAGTTGCAGTATTAAAAGAATTAGGATTTACTTCTCAAAATATTTATGTCAGTTTAGAAAAAATAGAAAATGATGAAGTTATAGGACCTGTTTTCCCTGTTTCAGATTCAAACGTAACAATTTAAAAAAAATATTCTCAAGAAATTAAGAAGCAAAATCTCGTTTAAATATAGTCAAAAATTCATTTAAATCAGTAAAAATATAGTCTGGATTTGCCTCTTCAAGTTTACTAGAATCAACGGGTCCAGTTAATACAGCGCCAGTTTTTACTCCTGCAAGTTTGCCATCTTCTATGTCAGAAGGCAAATCACCAAGTGCAATAACATTAGCCATTTCTTCTTTACTGATTCCTAAAGCTATTAAGGATTCTTCAATACCTTTAGCTTTTTCAAAATTCTGTAAACTATTTTTATCAATAATTATTTGAAAGTATTTCTCTAAGTCATTCTTCTTGAGGATTTCAATGACCTTTTTCTTGGATGATAAAGTTATAAGTATTTTTGGAACACCAGAAGAAGTTAAAATCTTTAATAATTCTTCTGCATCAGGAAAAACTTCAATTTCAGTATACCGTTTCTGAATTAGGTATGCTGTCCGCAAAGTAATATTAACACTTGTTGATCTACCTAAACCTAAATTTCTTGATGTTTTATAAAAAACTTTCAATACCAATTTTTTAGGGTTTTTCATACCCTCTTTAGTCTCTTCATCTACTAATTTCTGTGAGACATTCATAATTTCGGCAACGCGAATATTAGGAAGTCTTTTATTCAACTCATTGATGTAAATCGAAAACATTAAATTAAATGAATCGACTAAAGTACCATCAAAGTCGAATACAACCGCAGAGGGTTTGTTTGAAAGTGTCACTTCACTCAAATTTTTTCAACCGTAAAAATATTAGTTTTGAATAATTTTTTTATTTCCATTTTATTTTAT
>DAHXPE010000032.1 GCA_027364495.1 Candidatus Heimdallarchaeota archaeon
TATCTGATTTTGAATCAATATATTGTTCAACCAAGTCTCCAATCAAATTCTCAATTTGCATACCAAAGCGATGAGATTCAACGGCCTTTTGAGTGGGTATTTTAGTTTGATTCAAAAATTTATTGAAAGTATTAATAAGAACGGGATCAACTTTGGTCTTCATTTCCTTTCCTACTCTTATAACGATTCTATTATTAGAATCATTAATATAATCATTAACCCATTTCTCTAAATATTCATCGATGGTATCAATTTTACTTCGTTTATTTGGAAATAACTCTTTGTTATATACGCATGTTAATGGAATTTCTATATTTTTAGTCCATTCAAAATCCTTTTTCTTCATAAAAATTTTTGTTTTATTGATAAGGACTTATAATTCTGTCTTATACAGGGCATTCAAATATTCCTTAGCCATAGTATTACCTCAATCGTTAAGAGTTGAGTAAATACTCAAATATTCTGGTAAATTTAGAAGAATATTGAGCTTATCCTTATCTCCCAAATAAAAGACGTTATTAAAATTATTACAAGCTAAAAATAAGTCATTTTTGCACCAAGAAAAAAATTTCTCTTGTTTAAGAGTAATACATTTTAAAAAGACAATAAAAGCATTATACTCATTTTTAGTAAGTATTTGCCAGGTCTCAGATCCATAAATGATTATGTTTACGGCTTGTGCCATAAATGGCCATGCATTTTGACGATTGCCATAAGCAATAGCAACTTTAAAATCTGTCAAGCCAAAAATATTAGTTAAAATAGGATTATTAGAAGCAGATTGAATTGCTTTCTGTTTCAAATTAGCCTCAGCAACTTGGTCTTTGTTCATAACTTGAGGTCCGCTTTTAACATCGTAAGCTACACCTTCATATATGAAATCAAAACCACCGGCATTAATATAAAATAAATCCGGATTCAGAACTTCCAATACTCTCTCAATCCAGCTACCCCATAATGTCTCAACACTAGACGAAGTTTTAGCATTAATTTGAAATTTTTTTCCTTCCTCCCACGAATTTGAAATAAAAGCAGTAATAAACGGATTAGCCGTTTCATACCAATCATTTGCCATTGAAACCTTTTTTTCTTCAAAACGTCCGTCCAAGTCTGATATTAACTGATCTAAATTAGTATTATTTTGATTGATATCATTTTCAATGGTTTCATAAGAAATAGTTTCCTTTTTCTCAATGAACCAAGAAACAATATTTTCAAAATTAGAAGCAAGCCAGTCTTTTTTGTTCAATTCACTCTTTTTTTTGGCATTAGGAATCCAAATATCAGACAAAACAGAACCAAATGATACTAAAGAAGCCGAATCAAGTAAAAGAACGTCAAGAGCATTTAAGTTAGTGAGAGAAGCCAGAAAAATTTTTAAAGAACCTAAAATAGAAACCCTCCGCATACCGAAGAATGGGGAAGGGACAAGATCGATTAACAATTTAAATTCGAGTTTGGATATAGCCATTTTACCCTAAACAATTTTAAAAAGAAATTAAATTAAAGAATTATTAGCCAAAAATGGCTACATTATTTCTTAAGAAAAAGTTTTAATCAAGCCTTTTTTAAAGGCTAAAACACCTGAATAGAAAGATTGAGGAGTATTAAAGAAATGATAATGTTTGACTTAGTAAGAATTAAATAAAAAAAATCGTTACAAATAAAATCATACTCTAATGACCGCCTTTGATGTTAATTTTGAATCTCATAAACTCAACTCAATTGCAATAAATTCAAATACTAATAAAAAATTTTTTTGTTCTAGTTTACAAATAAATTAGGGATTTGAAATGTCAACTAATTCACTTTTCAATGTCAAAACATGGATCTTTCAATTAAGGCCAGATAAAATGGATCTTTCCATTGAAATACCGAGAAGAAATTACGATGAATGGGATAAAAATCAATATACTTCAGAAATCAAAACAAATGATATTTTATTTTACTGGATGTCAGGTGAATTTTCAGGTCTGTACGGTTGGGGTAGGGTATCAGGAGACGAAATGGAAAATAAAAATGTTCCGGTAAGTTTTGAAGGATTTTTTTTTCCTTATGTTTCAAGAGAATGAATGGATATTCACTTTATAATGAAAGAGAATGAATTTATCATTCGTTGAATCGAATATAAAGTGAATATTTCTATCTAAGTAGCGAATTAGCTTTTTCAAGGTCATTAGATTGAATGAAAGAAATAAAAAGAGTATTAGAGTAGTCCATATTTAAAATTCGAATTATAACCTGTAAACTAACATCTTTAGCAGTTATTTGAGTCGATACGTTGAGTAAACCGAAGGTATTGACCTGAAAATTATAACCGTCGCTGTAGTCACCTTGATAAGTTTCATAGTGTATAGAAGAAGCATTTAATTGACCAAAAAAAATCAGAATTAAGATTAATAGCAAGTAATGAAGAGCTAGCTAAAGGAGGGACAAAATTAGATAGTAAGAGGGTTAAAAGAACAAAAATGAACAGGCCATCTAAAATTTTAATTCTAATCGTTAAACACCTTACAAAAAAATGCCGAATAAGTTGGATAAAGCGACAAAATTGCGAATAAAATGTACCATGATAGAAAAAGAAACTTGGCGATGGGAAAGAAAGGAAATTGAAAAATCTTCATGATAAAAGAAAATAACTGCAATTGAAAATCCAGGGAAAAATATACAGCAATAAGCTTAGTGGATTAAAAATTGGCTATAGGAAAGATTGGACCAGGTCTGGAATAAAAGTAAAAGGGAAAGGAAGAGGAGAAAGATGAGAAAAAAAATTGAATGAAAAATATTGACGTGTAAAAATGATAGATAAAGACAAATTAGAATTCGTAGAACAAATATTGAAAGAAATAAGAGAAGAATACCCAGAAGAGTTCGAAGAAGTGGTAGGAGGGATGGCAATAGGATATAATGGAGAGTTATTCAATAATAAATTGTTCATAACATGGTGTATAGAAGATGTGAAAGAAATGAGACCGTCATTAACAGAAGAACAATGCAAAGAAGTGTTGTCATACCTAGGAAGGCATCATGACGCAAGTATAGGGATAAGCTGGGAGGTAATAAGCACGACAAGAGGAGGATGAAGAGAATGAAGGATTTTAATTAAGAATTTTCAAATTGTTTGTATTATTACTCATTAAAATCTCTACCAATAGATTTAAAGGTTTCTAAAAATTCTTCAGGTTTAGTATCTCCATTTTTTATCTGCTCTCTTAATTCTTCATCAGTAAGAAATATTTCATTTTCAAATTCTAATCGTGAAAAAAACCTAGAAATTTTATCTTTTAGAATTGTTCTTGCTTCTGGAAAAAGTCTTCCTAGAAAAAACAAATTTATATTGGAAAATAAAAAATCATACGGGAGAATAAATAAAGATTTCAAATCTAAAACTTTTGGAAAATCTAATATTTCAATCTTTTCATCCCCAGGGAAATAATGAAGCCTTGTATCATCACGCAAAATTTTTTTAATTTGAGTTCCTCTTTTATAAGGTTTTGGTGAAAATCCTTCTTTGAACTCCTTTAATTCACCAAAAAGTTCATTATTACCTGATCTTAAATCACATGTTTGAGATAAAATAACACCATTAACAAGAATTGGCCTAATATGAACTTCGATAGTTGTTAATCTTCCTAGTTTATTTGTATTTATTAATTGAAGACAGTTATCTAAATCTAAAATAGATTCCGGTGAAATTTTAGGCAAATTTTTGCAAATATCACCTTGTTCAAATAAATTATTAGAATTATAATCGTAGATCAAATATTTACCCACTAATGTTTAATTAGATACCAATCTATTCAAATAATGGTTAAAATCAATTTCTTTGGACTCGATAGTCTCTTTAATTGTAATCATTTTAAGCAAAGATTGTAAAGCAATAATTTTTTCATCTAAAATTACAGGAGGTAAAGTATTTTTATACTTAGAAATAAATTCTTTTCCTAC
>DAHXPE010000046.1 GCA_027364495.1 Candidatus Heimdallarchaeota archaeon
GATCTGAGAGCTACTTGGATCTTGGTGACCTTGATATCATCAATAAATTCTTGATTATGATAGAAATTACTATGTTTTCGAATAGGAGCTCGTGGAGGTGAAACCATAGGAGTCATCGAAAAAGGAAAAATGAGTAAGTTACTAAAAATACAAAATTACTTGAATAAAAGAACAAATTTACTAAGAATATTTTCAAATAGACCAAAACGACTAATAATCTGACTGTTAATAGCCATGAAAGAAACCAGATCACGACGAGCTTTTTCAAGGCGTTCTGGATCAGGCTTAATTTGATAAAGATTGAAATTACGTTCAGTTTGAGTAAGAAAATCATTCATATAAATTACAATGTCACGATAAGAGACATTCTTGAACAAGGTAGGTTCAATATTAGAATCAGAAATAATAGAATCATAAAACCATTGATTCTTACTGGAACGAGCAATGTTAATAAGAACACTGTAAGGAGCAATGACAAGTATTAAATCTCGAATTTCCCGTGCAAGATACATAAGAGTAATAAAATCAAAGGATTTTAATTGATCCTCAGCAATTTCCTCAACCTCAAGAATATCATGAATGACAGGAGCAATTATTTTGCCATATTTCTCAAGAGGATTAGAACTAAGGTTCATCTTGAGGAATTTAAGTTCATCCCGCTCATCAATAAGTTTTTCAATTTCTTCAGCAATATTTTTAAGTTGTTGGTAAGTACGATCAACAGGTTTTTGAATAGGCTCACGAACAACAATATAAAAATAGTGAGCGTTTAAATATGTAAGACGAGTATTAAAAAGATCAACGCTTTTAATAGTTTGGTTAGGAAAGGAAGATTCTTGAAAGGTCTTAAGAGCAGACATGAATGCAGAGAATAGATTGGGATCTAATGTCAGTGGCGTATCTGTCCACGAATCATAATGCAAACATATGCCTTCGCGAATGAGCCATAATTCTTCAAACATGAGTTTCAAAACTTCAATAATTGAATCAAAAATGAAAATATTTCTTTATTAATGAATGGATAATCTTGAATCCATGCTCTAGAAACTTTTTTGTTTCTAAATAACATAAATCTCAACTGTAGTTAATCTATTCAATCAGAATGTTTAACATTAATTAATATTTTTATTTTTTATAATTTTGCACTATTTTATGACATTTGCAAATTGTATTATAAATTACTAATCTTTTTATTTTTTTAAATATTTCTCAGTGAATCTTTTCTACTACGAATTCTATTTTTATTTTTCAAGAGTAAAGCAAAAGATTGTAAGATGCAATTGTCTCTATCTTTTTTTATATTGAAACATTTCTTGTTAGTTCCGTTTTTTTATCAACAATGAAAGGTTCTTCAAGGAAGAAGATTAAATTTTGAAATTCTGTGTTGTAATTATTTCATTTTTGATTTTATCAATTTTCTTTGCTTTTTATAACTAATTTTTTATATATTTTCAAGGATTATTTTTAAACGATTAATTTCAATATATAATTTACGAATAAAAAGAAATTAACATTGATTATTATGAATAATGTATGATTTACATGGAAAATTTGAACAGTTCACCAGTTAGAAATATCATGTTCAATACTGTGAGGTTAGAATAGATTTTAAATTTAGTGAGTATTATTGAGTTGGATCTAACGTACTTGGCATATTTAAAAGCTCTTTATTTGAGAATGAAAATTAAAAGTTGATATTGGAAGAAGGACTGATTTCTCTTGTACCAAGCTTGATGAGACCAATTTATACATTAGAGAAGAATTAAAAAATATTACAGTCATATTTTATAATACAAACTGGAATGGACAACTGAATCCATTTATTATAGCAAGATTATGTAAAATGGTAGACATCAATCTACAACCGAATGATATCTATCTAAAAGAAAAATTAAAAATTATATTTGATAGTCCAAGATCAAAAAAACATGATTTGATTTTAAATTATGAATGCGTCATTTCTTTTTTTATTGCTAATTATTCATCTTTATTTCAAATTAATTCTTTAGTAATGTTACTTTTAATTAATAAATAACTTCCCACCAATTTAAATGAAATTCATTAAATAGTGATTAAATCTATAAAAAGCTTTTTAATAATTCATTTAAGAATACTCTCAAATAGATTCTGACAAATTATAGTAATAACGAAATTATTTTAAGGATTAAAATCCCTTTAGAATTTATTGTAGATAATCTGAGTAAATTAATTAATTATTTTTAATTAAATAAAGAATAAACTGGATGAATTTCATGAAAGCTGTACAAATAAACCAACCAGGAGAGGAATTTCAATTAGTGGAACGTGAACTGCCTGAACCGTCTGAAGGTCAAGTGAGAATTAAAGTTTTAGCTTGTGGCGTTTGTCATGGTGATCTAATAGTTAAAAAAGGAGGTTTTTATCCTGGTCTTACCTATCCACGAATTCCAGGTCATGAGGTTATAGGAATTATTGATAAACTAGGTTCTGGTGCGAATCAGTTTAAACCAGGGCAACGTGTTGGTGTAGGTTGGCCAGCAGGGATTAGTTATGACGGTGGTTATGCAGAATTTATGATTACTACCACCAAAGAATTGGTAGAGATTCCAGAAGAATTGAATTCTATTGATGCAGCACCTTTACTTTGTGCGGGAACAACTACTTTTACTGCTTTAATGAATTCCGGTGCAAAACCTGGCGACCTAGTTGCAATAAATGGAATTGGTGGTCTTGGGCACTTAGCCATTCAATATGCTAAAAAAATGGGTTTTAAGACAATTGCCATATCCAGAGGTTTTGATAAAAAGGAATTAGCTGAAAAATTAGGTGCTCAACTATATCTCGACTCAGAAAAAGTTGACGTAGCAAAAGAGCTTCAAAAATTAGGTGGTGCCAATGTCATTCTTGCAACTGCACCTAATAACAAAATTATTTCTGGTTTAGTTAATGGGCTTACTGAAGAGGGGAAATTAATGATAATAGCAGGAACAGAAGAACCAATTCAAATAACATCTGGACAATTAATAGCCGGGAGACGAAGCATACAAGGGTGGAGACCTTTTGGAATACCCGGTAGAAACATTCGGAAAGATACAATTGAATTTAGTTTGCTCTCAGATGTGCATCCAATGATCGAAACTTTTCCATTAGAACAAATAAACGTTGCATTTGAAAAAATGATGGATTCGAAGGTTCGCTTCAGAGCTGTTTTAACAACTAGTTAGACTGGTTAATATAAAATGTAATTATAATCTTCTAATTCTATTTTTTCAAATTATAAGTATAATCTTCTATTAAGGTTAATCTTCATTTTAATGAATTATTAGAACTTAAACCATGAGTAAAGCTAGAGACTCCAAGCTGCAATTTTACATACCTTTTGTCTTGGAAATTCTATTAGGATATAATTAAAAGTTTAACTCATTAATCCTTAAATGTCAATTTTTGCTTTTTAATTTGTTTTATCTTTTAACATTAATTCTTTTTCTTGTCGAAACTCTAGTCCTGTTAAGGCATTTTGTTCTTTTAACTTTGCTAATCCTTCTAGCTTTGATATCCTATCTATCGGTTCAGGTGTTTTTTTCATTCGTTCAAGTAATTTACCTGTCCTTGGAGCTGATTTATCAGTATAACCAGCAATCTCTTTACAAACCTTAAAGGAATAATTCAAAATTCCATTTTTTAGTGCAAGATAACTAGATCCTAACAATATTAGAGTGTGCTGAATAATTCGATTTTTGAAAAAAGGAAAAATTAAATTTGAACTTCATTGGTTAATCTGAATAAAGATTGACTTTTTCGAAAAAGGTTAAATTGAGTTTTTCAGCACTCTCTATTAGGAGTATGTCAGTTAAAAAAATAAAGGTGATGTTATCATAACATCTGTAATCCTTGTTGTGAATAAATTTGCCATTTAGTTTGTAATAAGGATGGATTTATTAATGTATAGACTGCTAATGTAATTGCATCAGTCCCAGTTGTTAATAAAGATAAAATAAGACAGCTAAAGTAAAAATTAGTGTAAAAACTTAAAATGCCCTAAATCCTCGATAAGAAACTTTTACTATTTCAGACATAAGTTTTTCCCAGTTCAAGGCACTTTTTCCAAAGCATTTATAGTATTTTGTATTGACATATCTAGCATATCGTATCCATCATTTATTGCTTGACAATGCACTAGAATCATTTATATGGTTTTCAAGTCTTTTGTTCGATTTTTACTGATTTTTTTTTAAATAATAATTTTCTGTAAACTAATTTCATTACCAAGCAAATTTTAGATTACGTTAAAAATATTATTTTATTTAGCATCGTTTTACTGTGATTAGCCCGCTTTATATACCATAGTCAAGGAGATTTCTAGGATTTTAGTAAAGCAATTTTGCTTAAAAAAGAAAATTAAATAAGAATATTTTTTTAGTTTAATTATATTTTTAAAATAATCAAAATAAACACACATTCACATACAAAACTTATGCTACTAACTCTGTATTAACTGCTAGATACTTTCTTTGTCTAAATAAACGAAAGACATTTTAAGTAAGATTTGCTGTAATTTTGAAATTGTAAAGGTAAATTATTCATGAAACTAATTGCAAAAATTCTACTTTGCGGTGATGGATCAGTCGGGAAGACAGCTATTCGCGAAAGGTACCTTGGAAAAGGTTTCCAATCTAACTATATGATGACAATAGGGGCAGATTTTGCTGTGAAAGAGATTTTAGGCTCTACTGAGGCTGGTGAAAATTATTCAATCAAGTGTAGTATTTGGGATCTTTCTGGTCAATTGAATTTTAAAGATGTTCGTAGTATCTACTACAAAGGTAGTCATGCAATGATTATGGTTTATGATTGTACTAATCGTAATAGTTTTACTAACCTAAATTTTTGGATCGAAGAAATTAAGCGTCACACTAATATTAACAACATGGCCATGCTTTTGATTGCTAATAAAAAAGATCTCCGAGAGGATGGCAAGAATCATGTAACCACTCAGGAGGGTTCTGATTTAGCTAAGAAATGGGCTACAACCTTTTTTTCTGACAGATGGAGTGTCCCTTTCATTGAAACCTCAGCGAAAACCGGAGAAAATATTCAAGAAGCTTTTGATCAACTTGGTAGGATTTTTGTCCATGTTAAAAGGAGACAAGAAGGATAATTTACTTCGATTTATCTTTTGTTCCTTTATTTAATTATTTTTTTGTATTATTATATTTTTTTTTTTT
>DAHXPE010000047.1 GCA_027364495.1 Candidatus Heimdallarchaeota archaeon
TATCTGACGTAGCAGCCAATATTGCTGAAATTGTCGTTGAAGGTATTAATCCCTTTAAAGACCGGAACAATTTGTTTCTTTTCACGCATGAATTCGTAGACAGCGCAAAGGTCGGAAAATCTTCATTACTTATTGGAAAAAGTGAAGAAGAGTTACAAATCCAGCAAGCACTTGGAATCGATATTATGGCTATAAAACGTGATAATGAAATTCTTCTTGGCTATCAGCATGAGATTAAAGAAAACGATCATTTATATTTACGTGGACCTTCAGCAAGTGTAGCCATCTTCAGTGAGGTGGTTCGAGGGCGAATAACTGACTATCAAGTAGCCAAAAAAATGCTGAAACAATCAGTTGTTATTCAATCGCCTGATGAATTACGTCCTTATGAACAAAAACTCTTAAAAATAATTAATTTATCAACATTGATGATTGATTTAGGATTTTTAGTTCAAATGAACCCTCCTCTTGGTATGCGTGATACATTAAGAGAATATGAAATCCAAATTGATGATTTATTGAAAGATTTTCAAAAAGATATTCTAAAAAGTCATCAGGATGGAATTATTACCCAAACTGAAGCTCTTGGTTTACTTAAATTCTCATCAGAATTCGAAATGATTTCAGATGCCATTATTACAATGGGATTAGGAATTCGAATTGACAAATCCTACATGCAATCAGTTATAAAAGAAGCCATGTCTACCGCGGAAGATGATATTAATTTAATAATAGTCAAACAAAACTCTCCATATCTGGGTAAATCTGTTCGTGAAGCTGAAATTGAAACAGTTTTTAGTGGAGAAGTATTTGATATTGAACTAATAAAACGTAAAAATAAAATCATTCCCTATCCACCAGATAATACAATGATTGAATTAGGTGATATGCTGGTAATTAAATCATATCATAATTCAGAAGGTCTTGAAGAAGAGGAGGAAGAAGATGACGATGATAATGAAAATATTAGTAGACAAAAATTGACCCAACCTCTTCCAGATAAACCAATAAAGTAATTTTTTTTTATTATAATATTTATTGTAAGATAAATCTAATTCAGTAAGGTTAGCTAAATCCCCTGCTAACATGATCGGAAATATCATACATATTTTCTTCAGAAATATTTATTTTTTTTTCATTGCCGTAAATGCCTTTTTTTCTCGCAATATTTTTGTAAAGATAATATTTTGTACTTATTTTCATTTTATTACATAATTTATATACTCCTGAAACTAGAATTTTTAAAATTCATTTAGATTTAAATATCACCATAAAATTTGTTTTAGTTTTTTTAAAAAAAAAGTGACCCGAGTGAGATTTGAACTCACGGCCTCCCGCACCCCAAGCGGAAATCATACCAAGCTAGACCATCGGGCCATTTTAAAAATAGAAGACAAATTTGTTAAAATAACTCTTATTAACAAATTACATTATTTTTTATGCATTTTCATGCACTAATTGAGTAACTTTCTTTAATGATTTAATTTTTTTTATTTTTTTCATTATTCTTTTCTTGTCCTACTCAATTGTTTTTCTTTCTTTTGGAATTTTAATCGTTTTTACTTAATTCAATAGATTCTTCCAGATGATTTTCCTCACTAACTTGGCAATGTCTGGATGAATGGTTATCGTTCTTCTGTAATTACTAAATATCTATCTGAGACTATGAAAACTATTCGTACAATTACATCCGTTATGATTAACGAGATTATGGACAGTCGTTATTGCATTCCTATTGATAAATTTTCTTAATATATTATGAATTTATAAGGTAGTGATTCAGATGTTATTACTGTACAATCGATTTTCTCTAAATGGGATAAAGAAATGTCTAAAAATAGCATTGGAGCAAAATTCTACGAAATTATTCAATTCATACTGATTAATACTATTTTCGTTCCAACACTTGCTAATTGGATTGTTAAAACGTTTATGGGCTTGGATATTGAACCTATTTTGCTTTCAGGACATGAATTTTTAGTCATAATACTACTGTAATCTTATAATTGCTCGATAATTAGCGTTCTAGCTGGATTAACCAAGTTGGTTGCAAAGAAGATGTTCTCATCAAAAGTATTTAGGATGATTCGTGTGGTTAAGTCAAAAATCAGGTCCAATTCGTGATGATTGGTTGTGGAGTAAAATGCACCGCGTTCGTTTTCCGCCTGCTTTTGATACTCAAAAAGCCCTCAATTTTATTTTTAATCCTACATCCATTCCCATGGATTAAAAAACTGATACGCCCAAAAAAAGTGCTATGTTACCTAATAATCCTATGACAACAGAACATAGTCTATCAGTTATCGTTAACTTTTTGATTTTATTGATGCTTCTCAAAATTTTAAAGTTATCCTCGCTTCTGGTCAATTTGTATTCTTGGTTATTCTCATTTTGACGATTTTAAAGAAAATTGTGAAAAGGGTACATTTTATACTTTAGAATTACAACCGGATACATTCTGTCTACATTCTGAAGGTAAAATGTTTTTTACTCCTCCCAAGTAATTTATCGATGCAAGAATTTCCTTTTACATTCTTATTTTTTAATCACTTAATCGAGCCGTTTCAGCATTTTCGAGATTTTTCTTTGTTTTCTAAGATTTTTCTCTTTCTTAGCTGCTTTGTTGATTTCTTGTATTACTCTGGTATTTTTTATTTCTCGGTTCAATCCTACAAACTTATATAATCTTTTAGCTGGGATGATTTAGTAGAAGTTAATAGGTTTATTTATTTTAAAGGGTTTTTTTCTTGTCTAAAAGTATTATTGACGATGCAATTTTCAGTTCTTCAGTTTTTAAGGATGAACCCACCTTATTTCATGGTTTTATTCCCGATAAACTTCTCTTTCGTGAAGATAAAATAACATCTATTGCCCAAAATTTTCGGCCACTCTTTTCTGATGCTGACTCTTCCAGTGGTTTGACTGCTAATATTGCGGTCGTTGGTACAGCTGGCATTGGTAAATCAGCATCTGTTAAATTTACTGTCAAGGGTCTTACTGAATCTGCTAAAAAGCGTGGTTTAAAGATTTATGGAGACTATCGTAATTGCTGGATTAATCGTACTAGGAGTGCAATCCTTCGAGGACTTCTGCGCGATAAATTTGAGATATCTATACGTGGGTTTGGTGATGAGGAGGCTATTGAAACTTTAATTCGTCGTTTAACTTCTGAAAACGCTTATCTTATTCTCATCCTGGACGAGGTTTATGCCCTTAAACAAGCTGATATTGAGAGTTTTCTTCATCTTACTGATGAATTTAGTGCAAAACATCGTTTTTCAATTATCTTGATTAGCCGACCTAGTGAATGGAATCTTTTAATCTCTCCTGAAATCACTCAACGTATTTCTGACGTAGTTTATTACGATCCATACACTCATGAGCAATTATTTGATATTTTAAAATTTCGAGCTGGCCTTGCTTTCAAAGATAATGCTATTGATGATGACATTATTGATATGGTTGCACAAATTTCTCATTCCACCAATAATCTTCGCCATGGTATTGAGATTCTTCATCGTGCTGGCCGAATTGCTGATCGTCAAAGTAAATCTGAGATTGATGCCGAAATGATTCGATCTGCTCAGGTTTCTGTCTATCCTGAACTTCGATCAGAATTCTTTTCTGATCTTGAGGATAATGAGATTTTTGGCTTATTGGGCATTTCTCGTATTCTCCTAGACAAGTCCTATACTGCTACAACAATTAGTGATGCTTATGAATATTACAAAATAGTTTGTGACGAGTATGATTCACAAAAAATTAGCCAACAGGAATTTAAAAAAGTTGTAAAATCACTTGTTGGGTCTGGTATTATCGCCCTTCTTGATTCTAAGAGTGACCCTGCATCTGGTAGTAGGAGAATTACTATTCATGATGTTCCAGCATCGGTCCTTAAAGAACGGCTTGAAGAACAGCTTTCTACTCGAAAAACTTGAATATCTGAAGGAACAATGTATGGATGTTTTGCGGCTTTTTATCTCGATAAATATTGATTCTCTTGAAATTCGTTCACAAATTGCTAAATTTCAAGACTTGATCCAATTTAAAGGTGTTAAACTTGTTAATCCTAATCTTTTCCATTTTTCTTTACATTTCTTAGGTGATACTTCAAAAGATTTTGTACCGAAGTTAGAAAATGCTATTTCATTAATTAATCAGGAACCTTTCACTGTAACATTAAAAGAAACAGGCGTTTTTCCATCTCCTCACAATATTAAGGTTATATGGGTTAGTGCCTCAACTGGAGTAACTGAATTAAAATCCTTACACAGGCAATTAATACAACCTCTCCAAGAACTCAATTTTAATATAGAATCAAGGGGATTTATACCACACTTGACCATAGCTAGAGTTAAATTTTTAGATGCTCCTTCCAAAAGAACCATTCAAAAGGCAATTACCGATTATCAATCTTTCACATTTGGATCGCAGAATATGACTTCTGTTCATCTTATGCAAAGTACATTAACCCCTGATGGACCTATTTATCAATCAATTTTTTCAAAGGATTTGTAATAATAATATATGACTGCGTTAAATGAAAAGGAATTCTTAGATCGACTTAAAGCTCAGGTCTTTATTTTCGAAGAAGAACTTATAGAAATTGTCTTATTAAGCGATATTGATCCAATTTCAATTATGGGAGTCTCCTTAGCTGGAGGTAAAAAATCTTCGACAATATCTGTTCCAAGATACTATGCTAACTGGCTTTATTCTAATGGCAAGGCACGTTTTAGCCAAAATGATGTTTATACTCAATTATTAAATGGACTTAAGCAGCAAGCGCCTACTTTTAAACTTCAACAGTTAAGAGAGAATTTGCTTATTGAATCAT
>DAHXPE010000087.1 GCA_027364495.1 Candidatus Heimdallarchaeota archaeon
AAGCGCCATTTAATCTAAGTAAAATTGCTTTGCCGTTCCTTGTTGAAAAAAGATATTTTTCCCGTATATTATTTTCATCGATTTTTTTCATGAATAATCTTACTTAAATTAGAATAATTTTATTTTTGGATAACCAACAGAAGAGGAATCTTGATTAAGTCCAAAATTGCTAGTATAAATGTTTTACTTTATTGGCGTAATTATAATTCAGCTAAAATAAATAATTTTCTAAAATAAGGATAGAGAAGTTTTTTTTATTCAAATAAATGCTAGTGCTGCCAGATAATGTTTGAACTTAATATTAAATAAAATCAATCAACATGAAACTTTATATCCTTTAATGCAGAATAGACAATGTGATTCGGTACTGAATAAAAAAATTAATCTCTTGTGAGTTGTGTAACTTTGGCAGTTGGTAGTCAAAATGTCTTACAAATGCTAAATGTTTCTGAAAAGGATTTTATTACTGGTGAGAATCTAAAGCAGATGTTTTTAAAATCCTATGATATTTTTAAAGAGAATTTTGAAATCATTAATTCAATAAATGTTTTTCCAGTTCCTGATGGTGATACAGGCATAAATATGTTAGAAACATTACGTGCTATTAGGAATGAACTGGTTGAATTGAATGGAGCATATAATTGTGGAGATGTAATAACAAAAATAGCTTTAGGAGCTTTCAATGGAAGTGCGGGCAACTCTGGCATTATTTTTTCTGAATACCTTCATGGCCTTGAGTATGCTTGGTCTGGTTTAGAGGTTTTAAAGACACCAGATCTAAAATTAGGTTTTAAAAAAGCCGCTGAAGCAGCTTATAAAAGTATTGATCAACCAAGAGAAGGAACAATACTTACTGTTCAAAGAAAAGTCGCTGAATTCATCAATATGAATGATTATAGTGAGTCTAGCCCATTTATCATTTTGGTTGATGCTTTCAATGAAGCAAAATTATCTTTATTGGAAACGCATTTTATTTTGACTGAAGCAAATAAAGCTAAGACAATCGATGCTGGAGCTCTTGCTTTTGTTCTTATTCTTGAAGGATTTATATCAGCAGTTTTTGATGAAGAAATTTTTTCCATTGCAACTACAAAAACTCTTGACGGTAATATACTGCCTTTCCTTAAAGTGGATATAGAACGATTGGTCCTAATTGAGCATGAATGGGAAATCCAATTTAATATTGATTCGATTAAAAAATCAGTTGAAATGATTAAAGATTCTCTTAAAAAGGAAGGTGAATGTCTAATCATAACTTATGATCATGAAGGTCCTGATTTTAAGGTTCATATTCATATTAAAAAACCAGTGAACGAATTTTTGAAAAAAATAAAATATTTATTTGGAGAAATAAAGAATATCCGTATTTTAGATCTTAAAAATCAAAACGAAGAATTTATCCATCTATTAAAAGATAAATAAGATGTAATGGAAATGAAAGTTGGTATTGTTACTGACTCTTTAAGTAATCTTCCTTTAGATATTGCAGAAAAATATAATATTTACATTGTTCACGGATTGATCTACATTGACAATAGAAGATACATTGCAGGAGTTGAAGTATCCACAGAAGAAATTCTTGAAATTATAAATAAAAAAACATTAAAGACAGCAGTACCATCTCCTGGTGATTATTATTCAGTTTACGAACGAATCTTAGATAAATATGATATAATAATTAGCTTACATTGTCCAACAAAGCAAACGGCTTTTTTAAAATCAGCTAAATTAGGTGCTAAAAGAACAAAAAATCCCGAAAAAATAATTCACATTGAATGCGGTGTTGCAACTCTTGGTCTCGGTCTTGTCGCAATCTCAACAGCTATTTTAGCTAAAAGTATTGAAGATTTGGATTTATTACTTAAAAGAATTGATTCATTATGTAAACGTGTCGATGTTTTAGGCGCTGTAAACTCTTTTGATTATATAAAAAAATCTGGAAGGGTCAAGTTGAAATTAGCTGGCACTTTTGCCTCTATTGTTGCTGTTAAACCTGTTTTAGCTATGCACGGATCCAACATCATGTTGCTGGAAAGGACCTGGAATCGACAGAAAGCACTAGAAAAACTACAGAGTCAATTTCAAAAAAGATTTGATCCGTCAATTGAACCTAAAATGATTGGTATTAGTCATTTAATGGGTTTAAAAGAAGCAGAAGTTATTAAAGCAAATATTAATAAGAAATATCCATCTCACGAAATCATATTCACTGACGTAGATCCAATGATAGCATCAAACACAGGTCCAGGGTTAATGCTATTAACTTTTTTTTCTAAACCAAATATTTAGGAGGTTTTACCATTATAAATATAATTTTATACTTGATTATTGGTTATCTAATGGGATCCCTTTTTATTTCATATCCCTGGGGATTGTTAAAAGGAATAGATATTACTAAAGCAGGAACGGGTCAACTTGGGGGATCAAATGCCGGAAGAATATTGGGTTGGCCTTTTTTATTTATTTCTGGTTTATTTGACGTACTAAAAGCCATTTTTAGTCTTATGATATTTGTTTACCTAAACGATACTTTCTTTTCAGGCAATGAACTGGTTAATGAAGTTTCTTTAATCGCTGGAGGTGTGGGTCTGATATTAGGACACACATATTCCATATATTTAAAATTATATTCAAAAAAATGGGAAGGCGGAAAAGGTGTTGCTCCTTATGGGGGAATATTATTTTTTATTTCTTGGCAAAGTTTTATTGTTATCTTTATATTCCTATTTGGATCATTACAGGCCTTAAAAAAAATTTTAAAGACAAAATTATCTATTTATGACAATTTTATACCAAATACAATAATTTTACTCCTTTCACCTATGATTGTGTTTAGTTTTAGACCAGAACTTTGGATATCAGCTTGGTTAATTTGTCTAATACTGGTAATGTTTTTTGATGATAGAAAAAAAGTTTTTGATGTCCTAAAGCAAGCTACAGTAAATAAAGAGAAATAAATTCTGTAGTTTTAGGTATTTATTGCATGAACAAAGGAAAATTCAATCATAAAACTATTTTAATAACTGGTTCCTCATCAGGTTTAGGGAAGGAATTTGCAAAAAAGTTAGCAACATCAGAATCTAATATAATTTTAGTTGCGAGACGAAGAAATCTTCTTGAAGAGCTTAAGCAAGAACTTAGCTCTCAACCTGCTAAAATTTTTGTTATTGACCAGGATTTAACCACTGAAAAAGGTCCAACTCATGTTTTTGAACGAACCAAGGAATTATCCTTATCAGTTGATATTCTTATTAATAATGCCGGATTTGGTGTTTCA
>DAHXPE010000088.1 GCA_027364495.1 Candidatus Heimdallarchaeota archaeon
CTACTATTTCAAGTGACGGTTGATAGTTGAAAACTATTGTCCGTTTGTCACCAGTTGATCGCCAAGCATGAGTCATTGAAAATAAACCTTTATCACTCATTTATTCTTATTTCTTTAAATACTTTAAAGAGACCTTACTAACCTAACTTCCTAAGACAAAATTTTGAAAAAGTCATGTTTTGCTGTCAATAGTTGTTTAAAGCCGAATTAATGCTATTTTTGAACTTCTACTGTAGGCAGAACGTCAATTGAAAATAAATCAAATGAGAGACCAAATGACTTGAAAACATTTTGAAGTTCTGGGTATAAATTAATAACTCTTTGGGTTGTATAAGATTTGAATTCTGGATAAATAAAATCCATTTTGGAAAGAAAACTTCCTTTTATAAACACCAAGAGTTGTTCAAAAGAAAGATTTAATCCTATTCTTGCTAATTCAGATTTTAATAAACTAACTAACATAAATCCCCAACTGACAAGAGAAAAATGAGTTTCTATACGATCAGAGCGCGAGTGAAAGACATTACGTGCTTCAAACAAATCTTTATAGAGATGAAATGATTGTTCGACGACATTTTTTGAATGATATAATGAATACATCTTTTCTGCTGAAAGAGTTAGGTTATTTGTCGCTAGTACGAATACTCCACACATTAATAGTTTTGTTTTTGTATATTCTTCTTTTTTCTTAACTTGTGGCCTTGTTTCTTGACCGTTCTTAGGTTTTTCAATTGTATAATAGAAACTTAATTTATTTTTACGTAATTCAGACTTTATTTCTTTATAAAATTCATTAACTGTCATTGATTTATCATTTTCTAGCTTCGTGATGGTTTTATCAGTTGAAGAAATTCGTTTTTCTAAGTCGTCTCGATCTTTACTTGCAATAACAGGAATTTTGTAGACGAGGCATTTTACTGGTTCTCTATAGAGAATAAAATCAATTACCTGACCAACTAAAGCTCCGTAATTATTTTCAATAAGTATTGTACCATGTTGCAGGTCAATAGTCGCTATTTGATCATCAATAAGTGAACTTCGAATTGCAGCAATAAAGCAACAATCATAGTTTGTACAGATTTTCTTTAAGTTCTTTAAAACTTTATCATTCCAATTTCCTTTATCAAAAAGAATAAATTTATGTTTGAAATGAGTTAATAAAAATGGAAACTCTTTTTGCAGTCTTTTCAATGTTGTTAAAAACATTTCAACATCGGCAACATTTCCTGAAAACAATTCGAAATAGAATGGCACATACTCACCATTGATTCCAAGCATATAATTGATTTGAGCTAGATCTTTTCTTTTATCACGCGCATAACCATGCAGTCTTTTAATGGGCTTTAAATATGAGGGAGGATTCTCTTGATCGATTAAAATTTCTTCTTTTTGATTCGTTCGGTATGTTTCATCAGTTTCATCTTCCAAATCCTCTTCTTCATTGTCCTTTTCATCAAGTCCAAAACTTTTAAAAGAGGTTCCGTCAAACAGTAATTCATCTGATTGAAGAGAAAAATTTTTAAAAATGTTCTTTACCAGTTCTTTCTGTATAGTAAGGAGATGTGGATGCAGATAGTCCATATATTGATAAATGAGATTTTCATATATCTCTAATGGAGCAAAATTATATTTTTCAAATAGATAACTTTTCTCAAGCCAAAGTTTAGCCAATGTATATTTACTTTCTGGATGCAATACTCTCGTCATTAACGTCAGCTGAAGAAGAAGACCAGCATCATATTCTGTATTTGCTGTAATCGATTTATTTATAATTTTACTAAGCTTCAGCTTTTGGGCAATATAATCAAGAAGTAAGGGACCAGAAAATTCTATTAATTTCTCATTCACACCTGTATTACCAGTTATATCTGCAATGATTTTTAGAGCTTGCTTTTCCTCACCAATATAAATTCTTTTTGATTTGACCTTCCCATCTTCACGATAATCTGCACGATAAAGGTAATAATTTCCAGATGGTCTTTTTTGTATTTCAATTCGATATTTCATGGTTATTCTTTGCAAAACGTTTTAATTTAAAATTTGTGGTTTTAATTCTTTTTATAAAAATTTGTCGGATCTGTTTAAATTATCTTTTTCTGACGACTATTTTCCAAAAATCATTTTTCTTAAATGTAGAAAAATATTTAAAATGGGTAATAATTGTTTATTACGAAACACCTCAAATTTAATTAGATCAAAAAGAAGTAAAAAAAACTTGGAAAAGATTACTGAGAAAAATGAAATGTTATTGGTATTTCATATCTTTCGAAGTTAGGTTAAAAATGATTGTTTTCAAAGTCTTACAAAACCACTTGTAAAATAATAGCTAAAAATAATCCTAAAAGACCACCTGATATCGGCAACGGGAGAGC
>DAHXPE010000112.1 GCA_027364495.1 Candidatus Heimdallarchaeota archaeon
GCACATCCGATGCTTTTGAGTCCTTACTTGCTTCTCAATCATTGGAAAAAGACCCAACAACTGTAATTGGAATCTTAACCCAACTTGTTCCAAATACTAAAACAATTGATAAATATTTAGAAAATGAAATAGCTTTTGAAAAAGCAGTTGAAAAAATTTCATCAATAGATAACGCCTATAAATTAATACCTTTTGATACTTGGTTAAATGATCCTGATAGAAACCAGGGTAATTATTTAGTACAATTTTCAGAAGACGGAGAAACTCCCATAGATCTTTGGGGCATTGATTATGAAATGTGGTCCTTTTCTTATGATGATCTCCTCACGATAGGTGATGAAGAAGACATTACACATGGTCGTAGTTACCTTACAGCTATAATTCACAAAACAACTGATTTCTTTGATAAAAGAGTATTAGAGACTTTTTTTAAGATCAGCTGTATGAAAGACGATGATATTGACGTTTTGAGTTATGTGCCAAAATTATTATGTCAATTTATTGAATACCATATAAAAAACAATCATTTAGAGAATGATGAAAGGTTCAAATTATTGCAGATAGAAGAAAACATTCGTGATTTTCTATTTGAATCTATTCCTAAAATAGACAAATTAAGTATTCGATTAATAAATCAGATTGGACTTCCCACGGATCTAAAAGAATTAGAAGATGATATACTAAATATTGATGAAGATGAATTTTTCAAACAAGATTATTTCTCTGGATTACATGAAGATGACGATGATTGGGATGATATGGAATATGAAGATAATGACGAGGACGATGACGATGATGACGATGACGATGACGAAGACGATAATGACGAGGACGCGGATGACGAAGATGAGGATGACGATGATGACGAAGACGAAGATGAGGATGACGATGATGACGAAGACGAAGATGAGGATGAGGATAAGGATGAGTAAAAAAATGATCCTGATTCAATTTTGAAATTATTTTTAATTCAATTATCCAAATCCTTTATAAATATTTGGCCAAATTAACCGGACATTATTGTCAAATTTAACATATTTTTCAAATAATTCTTTTTTCATAAATAATTCCTTGATAAAATCTATTATACTTTCTGAAAATGCTTTAATTTTCAACAAATGATCAAAATAAGTTGATAACGTTTCATCAGTTGAAGTAATTGGGGCTGAATTATTTTTGTTAACATATAAATAGGTCTCTTTTTTAATCTTAGAGAAAATTTTAATTTCTTTAGTCAAATCCAATAATTGTCTAAAAGTTATTGCAAAATTTGATGTATCTCCTTTTAAATATTCTAGCATAGCGTCTAAAAAGGTATTTTTTTCAAATTCTGTTTGAGCAGTTAAATAATTAATTAATATTTCAAATGATTCGGGCTTTGCCTGTAACCAGCGCGTCAAAACTATTTGCATTCCTATTTCAAGACTTTCGTCAATTTTTGATGCTAGATTTCCTGTACCAATCTTTTCAATATTATTAAGTATTTTTTTTTCTTCTACTGGATTTAAGTTTGTACTACACGCCAAAATATAAAAATTCATAGCTCGAACAAATTCTTCCCATCCAATTAAGGCTAAGCCTGTAGCATGTCCAAATGATTTTGCTTCTTTCAGAACCTCTATTGAATTGCATAAATTATTAATATTATTAAGGGCAAAAATAGTGGCTTCGAGTTGGTCAATGTTCATGTTTTGTCCCATTAGGCTGTAATTAATTTTTATCGGCTTTGAATGTTAATTCTGGTTTAAAAAGTGTTTTTAAAAAGTAATTTTATATTTAGATTCCATTATTAAGGTATTTAAACTTTATCTTGACGTTAAAAAAGAACATACCAAAAAATATAATCATAAAGAGATTTATTAAGATTAGTGAAAAAGAAAAATCAGACTTATACTCGCAGTGAAATGAAGGAAAATAAAACATTTTCACTGGTAGCTTATTTGGTGATAGCAATTTCAAAAATAGATGTCATTCTTGTTGACAAAAACGATAATCAAATAGGAGTGGAAGAAAAATTAAGTGCTCATAAAGCAGGCAAATTACATCGTGCATTTAGTATTTTCGTGTTCAATAAAAAGCATGAATTATTGATTCACAAACGTGCATCTGGCAAGTATCACTCCGGTGGTCTTTGGACAAATACCTGCTGTTCACATCCCAGAGTTGGAGAAGAATTAGATACAGCAGTCCACAGAAGATTAGAAGAAGAATTAGGATTTGATACAGATTTAGAAAAAGAATTTCATTTTATCTATAAAGCTAAAGTAGGAGAATTAACTGAACACGAATTTGATCATGTGTATTTTGGTACATTTGAGGGAGAATTCACTCCAGATCCTGAAGAAGTAGAGGATGTGGAATGGATAAGTTATGATAATTTAATAAAAGACATGAAAGATCATCCAGAAAAGTATACTGAATGGTTTAAAATAATAATGGATGACCATGGGGATAAAATTAAAGAATTATGGCCAAATTAAGACTAAATTATGAACCATTAAAGAAAATTTGGAGCATAGTTTAGTTATCCATGGTCCACTTAATTCAATACTCGATAAAACTATCTTTGATGATAGTAAAGCTAGCTTTGAAGAACTTTTAAAACGAGTATAAGAAACAATGTAGATTCATGCCTTTAGCCATATTCATGACGGTTATGGAATAAAAAAGATTAATGGAACTATATTTTTGTAAATGGATCAAAATGGACGGTTAATTATTGTCCAATTAACGAACCAAGAGTTGTAGAATGAAATGATTAATCTAAAAGATAATCCATTTTAGATGAAAAAGAAGATCAATAAAAAAAGGAACCAAAATAAGTAATTTTTGAATTAGTTCAAAAGCTGAACTGGTTATAAGAAAAACTGTCAACATCAGTCCATTAAACACTACCAAAACGACAAATAAAATAGTAATATAAAATTGAATGTGTTCCCAAAGATCTGAATGAGGTATTCTTTCATTTAAATCTTGAAAACTAAATCGAATAAGTAATAAACGAATATATAAGAAAGCGAATATTAAAATAACATTGAAACTACCAGCCAAGAACCAATCAAGTATATTTTTTGAAATATTTATCATAGGCGTCCAAAAATCGAATGATAGAATTAAAGATGAATATAAGATCAATAATCCATAGATAAGTAAAGGAATTGTTCGTAAAGCGTAATTAATTCGAATATTCAATAAATTCACATCAATAATGGTATTTTTAATAGGATTTATTTAAATTAACAATTAAATAAAAACGGTGGAATATTCCGGGATATTCCATTTTAAATATTGTTTAATCAAATTGAATAGATTTTCATGGACTGGTTCCAATTCTAAGCGTTCAATATCGATTTTCTTGAATTTATAATCCATTATTCCTCCATGTTCCATTACTTCACGCTCTAATTCTGACATTAGTTTTTGCTTTCTTTCAAGTATTCTTCTCTGTCTTTCAGTGTCTTCTTCATGAGTATCCAATAATTTAACTAATGAATCTTCTACTGGTGCAAATGTGTAAAGACAAAAATACCATAATGATAGAGTTTGCCTAAAAGAAAGATCAATTTTCTTATCAGCAAAGTAACTAGATAAAAGATGAAAGTTTTTGGTCATATAGTTCAGTGTTATACTTAATAGTGAATAATTTAAAACTGGTACATTAATGGAATAATGATACACTGACATTAAAGAGTCAAATAGATATTGTTTTATGATTTTATCTAAATCTGGTAAATCTAGGTTTGAATCTTCATTTTTCCAAAATTCATTTAATTCGCTTAGAAATGAATGAATGACAGATCTAGCTTTAAATGCTTTAGCAAATTCTGATGGAATATAATTTCCATTTAAATTTAAAAATTGTAAATTACTATCATGGAATACTTTCAAAGCTTTTGGAAGAACCCTAAATTTATTGATAGACAAATCTAGGTTTACGAGATTTTTGCACGGAAAAAATAAATCATCCGGTATTTTTTCTAATTGATTATTCCTAATATTAAGAATCGTGAGATTTTGTAAATTTGAAAAACTTTGGGTATCAATTTGAGAAATATTATTATTAGAGACATCGAGCTCTTCTAATGCTTGAAGAGAAGAAAAAGTATCTTTATCAATACTTGTTAAGTAATTTCTACCTAGATTTAAGTATTTGAGTTGATTAAGTGGCTTAAATAAATTCTGTTTTATATCAATTAACTTATTTGAATTTAGAAAAAGTTTTTCCAAATGCTCAAATATTGGATTAGTGAAGAAATCTGATGGAATTTCTTTCATTCCAAATCGACTTAAATAAAGCTCCGTTATAAGATTTTCATCATTATAAATAGCAATATTTTTAGGAACAATTAAAATTTTTAGCTTTTCAAGTGCTCTACGTAATTCCTCATTTTCATTAGAAATCATAGTTTGAAAACAACTTGCATGAGTTTTTGAAAAATTCTGAATATAAAGATATAAAAAACATCATTACAGCAACGCCTATTATGGTTGCTACTTTACCAATATTTACAAATATACTTCTATTATTATAATCAACCTATATTAATCTTCCTTTATTTCTTTATGGTTGATTTTACAAGATAATCTCTAGCTTAGGTTTACAGTGATAGTTTTTTGAACTTTGCCTTAAAATGAATCAACATGCATATATGAGCTAACAAATTTAAGGAGTAGCGGTAAGGAATTGAAATCAACGAAAAATGACAAAACCTTATCGGGAACAGCTTCATATAGAGGCAGATGTTCCCAATAAAGATATTATTAATGATTATATAAAAGTTACTGTTGAGTTTGATATTATATCTCCTTCTTGTGGTCCAGAAGATAGTAATATTAAGAAAAATGCTCATTATAGAAAATTAGATGGTCATCCAAGAGTATATTTTTGTAAAAAATGCAAATATTCTTTTTATGTACGTACATCCTGGATTTTTAAAGAATTTACAAATGTAATTATTGAAAAGATAATCAATCAACTTTTCATAGATAAAATATCTCCAAAATCAATATCAAAATATTTTTGTATAAGTTCTAGTTGTGTATCAAAAATTTGTCATCAATGCTTTTGCTTCATCCACTGTCATATTCATACAATGCATTTTAACAGCACATATAAAGCGAACATTTC
>DAHXPE010000132.1 GCA_027364495.1 Candidatus Heimdallarchaeota archaeon
GTAGTAATTTTAGATATAAAGAGAAAAAGGTTGATTATTTTTATTTTGAGTATTATTATTAGTATTTTCGCAGTAATTAGCTTTTTAGTTTTATTAAATGAATCATTTTTCCTAAATGAACATAAATCAAGAGTTTCAATACATTCTATATTTATTCTCAAAGCAACTAAACGTTCAAAAAACGCTGGAAATGATGACAGCGTGAGAGATTTAGAAATAAATATATGTTTTTGTAAAAAATCAATACGGGGTTGGACAAGAGGTAATGCAGTATTAGTATGACAATTAACTTATTCATTCCTATAAGTGATCAATTATACTGAAAAACTCAATTTAAGGCTTTTAAAAATTAACGATTTTAATAATCAGTTTTACTCTTAGATTATATATCATATTTCGCTATATTCATCAATCTGGTAAATGCACTCCGCTAATTTCTTCACAGACTTCGAGAAATTTATCTTGTAGGTTTGTATCCAGTACTTCTCGATTGAAGTATGCTTCTTGCTGATGGAAAAAATATTTTCCACTTACTGTGGCTTTTTCATCATCACTAACAGCTAACCATACCTGTGTATCAACTCCTTTTTGCAAATTATCAGGTGCATGTGCACCTCCCATTTTTGTTGGTACCCAACCTGGATTTACGGTATTTGAATATACTTTCGGCCATTTTCTTGCTACTGCCATTGATAATAGTAATAAATAAAACTTTGAATCGGAGTAGTTTATTCCTCGGGATATATTTTTCAAATTAGGAACTCCTTGTAAGTGCATTCCGGAACTGATATAAATAAGTCGTTGTGGTTTCTTAATTAAACTAGTTAAAATATAAGGTGCTAAACAATTTACCATAAAAATTTGGTTTTCTGAACCTGAAAAGACCCCTGCATTATGAATAATTGCATCGAATACACCAATTTTGTTAACTTCAGAAGCTAATATTTTTGTTTCGGTAATGCTTGAGAGATCAGCCAGTAACACTTGATTAGCTTTTGGTATTTTTAGTCTGACCTGTTGGCTTCTTTTTTCATTACGAGCATGAAAAACTACCTGATGACCTTGTTTTATTAAATCTATTGCTGCTAATTGACCTAATCCATCTGAACTCCCTGTTATGAATACTTTCATGGGTTTTGTCACCGCTGATTATTTCTAAATGTTGTGAAATACCTAAGAATTTTATAAATTTTATCCACTTAATTTTACCAATGGAGCTGCATATCAACTTGAAATGCTGGATTTTGTATTATTATTGTCCCTCGTATGTTTTCAGGATCCATTGCTGTTTTAGCGTATAATTTCTCAACTTCACCACCTTTCAATCGAAATCCCGTCGCTTCAACCAGACTCACTGCATAATCTCTTTGAAAAATAAATCTCCAGGTCGACCGAGAATTTTCCTCAAACCCTATTATATGAAATTCTTCTGGCCTTTCTAAGGGTTTCAAGAATTGAATAATATTTACGTTCCCGTGGAAAGGACCACCTTCTTTGTCATCCAAAACTATTTTTTTATAACTTGCTGGTATTTTTACAATTGAATTATCTTCTAACTCTTCTTTTGAAAGTATATTTTTCATTATTTCTTTTACATTATTCTCTAATAAATTTGGATTTATCCTAGTCAGTATAAATGTTTTATATGCAACATCTTTTAGTAATTCAGGAACTTTTTTCCCTGCCACATGCAATAAAAAGATATTTAACTTTATGGCTAATTCATTGTTTCCAAATACGTGTGCTGTATTTGAAAATCGTAATATTGATTCTATAAAACCTCGTGGGTCTAGTATGTTATCTTCAAAGAGAAATTTTTTGAATAATGTTCCCGCTTTATTCGATTCTTCATCAAAATCCTGAGCAGTGTATGTACAAACTAATGCCATCAATTGCGCAACCGACATAGCATTCTCTAATGGTATTTGTCTCGCTATGGCTAGTGCTTGTTGTCTTCTGCCGTTTAATAACATTAAGAGTGCCTGCAAGGCTAGGACGTCCTGGTAAATTTCTTTATTAACTCGTAAAAACATCATTAATTGTAACAGGTTCTCTGCATGGATTAAGGATTCGTAAATCCCACCAGTCCTCAATCGCAAATCTAATGCCCAAGTTCTAAACTCATATATTTGACCATAGAGCATGGATAAGAATATTCTAAAATTATCTGACGTAGTCACTGAATTTAATAAGTCGTTTATTTTTGGTATTATTGCATAAAGATATTCTTCTCCTCCAAATAAATTTGACGATTGCTGGTAAGTTCGTATATTATCTACAATTTCTATTATATCTTTAAATTCATCTATCGATGGAGCTGGTACTTGACTTTCTACTACTATTACTTCTGGTTGTTTGTTCTCTCCTTGTTTCGAAGCGGCTTTTCGTACAAAAACTGAAGTTTCTTTTAATTCTGATACTAGTGATTTTATGTCTATAAATTTTCTTGATTTATTTCTATAAGTTAAATATACATTATAAAGTTTATCACCAGCTTCTGTCAAGGTGGCTGAGAGGTTATCGTCTTTAACTGCTGCACTTAATAAAAACAAAAATGCACCACCTGACATCGTGGCAATCCCAGCAAACTCTGTTATTTCTCGTACTGTTCTTGCTACGCCTTCGTCATTAGAAATCACTACTACTCGTTTGTTATATTGTTTTTCTAATAATCTTGCAAGCACTACAACATCAATATCAGCTGGATCATCAGCTGCTCGTATAAAATGCTGTTGTGTAGCTATATTCGAAGTCCAAATCCAAAATTTAGAGTCTCTGTTTACTTTGACACTTTTCACATATTCAGTATTTACAAGCATCTGTCGTAAATCTCTGAATCTTGTGGGGATATCTGAACGAGGTATTTCATATGGCATAACGCATTCTATTATTGGTTGGATTTTTGTTTGTATTATTGGTAATATTGTTTTTTCTAATCCTGTTTCTGCTAATGAAATAAAAAAATTCGCGTCTATTACTGCTGTATCGAAAATTTCTTGATTAGACAAAATGTTGAACTCCGGTATTAGCTTTGGGCTCAATTAAGTCGGTTTTTTTCTTAACAATTGAATATAATTACTATTTTTCCTGTATAAATAATCAAATAAATACAAATTTAAATTTTCAATTGCTATTTTATTTATAGAAAATATCTAGTTAGGGTATTTATTTTGCTAATGTTTCCGAGTTTAACTATTAAAAAATCCAGATTTCTTAAATCTAGGTATCCCAATGCTAAAATAAAGTATAAAAGACTCGGTAATATACTTATTAATGATGTTATTCTTATCAAACCAAATTTGGCTAATGCAAAAAATCTGGTTTTGAAAAATTTTGATAATGTCTTTAACCTCATTAAATGGACATTTTTGGTGAGTTTTACATTTTATTCATCTAGATATTCAGTCTCTGGAAGACATAGAGTTTTTAATGAAATTAGAGGACTTAGTTGGAGTAAAAAAATTGGTTCCAGGCTTGGCATTCATGTTCCCAAGGTTTTTGAACAGTTAAATAGTAGCCTGCTTATAGAATTTATTAATGGAATACCAGTGGATGATTTCACTAAATTTTCAAAAAAAGAGTATTTTAATCACTATGAAAAAATTGGAAAAATATTATTTTCCGTTCATAAGTCTAATCATTCTTTTGGCGACTTTAAAGCTGAAAATATATTATACAATGCTTCAGAAGAAAAATATTATTTTATCGATTTTGAGCAATTCACGCAAATAAACCCTGATGATTACATCAGGCGTGTTTGGGACATTACAGAGTTATTTTTTTATCTTGGACATATCTTTCCTTCTTCTAGGAGTCATTTTTTCTTTAAAAAACTCATCTTTACGTTCCTAAACAGTTATTTTTCTCTTTTATTTTTATCAGACCTACCTAATGAATTGAAAAGAAAAATTTTTGAGGAATTAGGCAATCTTCGGTATGTTCTAATTTATGTTACCTTTATGACTCCAACAACCTACTTTTTTGTTTTACGAACTATTCAAGAATGGAAATCGTCTTTTAGGAAAAAAAATTTTTGAGTACTATAGAAAACTACTTATTTAATCATGATCTTATTAATAAAGGATTAAAAATTCATAATTTTGATGCTTCAACACATACTGCTGAAGAAGCTGCTGAATTATTACGATGTCGTTTATCTCAAATTGTTAAGACAATAATTATCATTGTAGAGACAAAAGAAAAGAATATACCGATGTTGGTTATTGTACCAGGAACTAAAAAATTACGTCAGCGTGCTGTTAGGAAATTACTTAAAGAACAGCTTAATCTCGATGCGCTTGATTCACGTCTAGCGACAAAAGAAGAAGTTTTAGAAATTACAGGCTTTCCCGTGGGTGGTGTTCCCCCTATTTCTTTGGATATGACAAGCCTTATGGATCAAGATATTCATTCTGAAAAAATCGTTTTTGGAGGTGGTGGAACAGTAAATTCTATAATTGAAATTCCTGTTAAGTTGTTACTTCAATTAACTAATCCTTTATCCGGAAATATTTGCACTCCATTGTAATAAGATATCAGATACTGAAAATTCTATTGTAAAACAAAATATTCTGTTTCAAAATCTATTAACCCATTGTATGATAGGAAATCATTTATAAGATCGATTATACAATCAATTCTTCTGTATGCTATTATTGAAATTGGTCGTTGTAACGTTGCACTTAACATTGCATCGAAATTTCGATAAAAAATACTTAGACGATCTTGAAGGTCTTCTACCACCAATGCTGTTTCTTTTTTAGCATAGTTTGCATTATAAATCCTTAAACGTGGTTTGAACATGATATAATAGTTTGGTAATGCAGTTATTCGAGCAACCACGTCATTTAATTTTGTCAAAAAATCCATAATTAAATTTGAATTAAAGTTCCCGATTAATTGATTAAATCGTTTCTTCTGTTTTTCTGCCAAATCTTTTATATTATTAAACTTCATATTCAACATATGAACGGGTTCAATTTCCATTTTAGTATATTTAACTTCTCGTTGTTGTAATTTTAAAAGAAATTCTTCAGATTTTATGATTTTTTGAACCACACTTTGCCTAAACAGATATTGATTAACTGCTTCTTCTGTTGTTGTTTTCAATAAATCAAAGATATGTTGTGTCTTTACATCTGGGTGTTGCTTTTGTACTAGGGCATTAACTCTCATGAGAATTGCTTTGATAATATCAAATTTTGCATAATCAAGATTTTCTAAAATTTCGATAAAGGACCATTCCAGCACTTCTAATAAGATTTCTAATTTGAAAATAAACTCATTAATATTCTGTAAGTCACTTAAATCTGTTATATCTCCTATTTCTCTGTAAACGATCTTTATTTCATCCAAATTGGTATATTTTTTTTGAAATTCCAAAAGAGTCATTTCATGTTGTGAAGTATCATCTTTCATAAAAACAAGTACATTTAACATTTCTCGTCTTAATTTTGCTCTAGTCTCTATCGAGTATTTCCAGAAAGTTATAAAACGATCAGATGATATTTTTTCCTCATTGTAGCTTAATAAAAACTGTTCATCTTCTGATTGACTTACTGATGCCAATATTTTCCTTAGATAATTAATAAGGGCATCTTTCCTTTCATGATGCTCTAACATATCCAATCTATCATTTATATAACTCATTGCTTCATGAAATGGGACTAAATAATCCTTTTGGTAAAAATTTTTATTTGGTCTTGTACATTTATCAGCCATTGTTTGCAGTAGTATGAAAATTGCTTCTTTTTCGTTTTTTAATGATATTAGTTGCTTCATTACATCTGTATTAAATATAGTTGGGAAGTCCGAAGAAACAAAATTTGGTGAAAGGACTACGTTTGTTAAATAAGAAATTTTAGTTTTATCTGGAAGCTGATTTAAGTATTCAGTTAAAAGTTCTAAATAAATTTTAATTGGAATATTCTCCTGTGAAGCTTGAGTAAAAATTACCGAAAGCGCTTGCTCTTTTGCATTAAACTCATTAGTTAAGGTATTGATGATTGAGCTTCTCATTTCTGTAAAAAGATAGTATTTACCCAATAAATGAAAAAGCAAGGTTTTTATTTCAGAAGTCTTGACCCGAGCGATTTTACTTATAAGTAAAGCTTTAATACCGCTTATAAATTCTCCACGATAATTAAATACTGGATTTATTGGTTTTACTTCAGTATCATTTTTCAAATAGTCGATAAAGATTTGATTAACTTCTTCAACTGGATCATTAAGAAGTGATAAAAGAATACTTTCACGTTCTTTTGCATCAACATTGGTATCGAAGAGTGTGGTGCGTAACTCGTCATAGTCCTTTTTCCTTTTAAACATTTTACATTCTTTACCAATATTGCTTCTAAATATTAGGGTGAATAATAATGGATTATTAATTTAAGTCTACAATTTAGCAGTATAAAGAAAGATACTAGTTAAACTAGTAGTATTCATTGTAATTAAATAAATTATCCAATATCCTATTATTTTACATAAATCTTAAATCTTTTCTGTAAACTACTAGAAATTTTTGTAAATTGAGACCACTACTCCGATTTATCTTAATTCTTTAAATGCTACAAGAAAAATTTTTTAAAACTGTAAGATATTAGAAATCTTTAACCATGAAGGTTTTGCAATCTTCATACTTTTTTTTATATAAATTTAAAATTGAACAACTGCCAATTTCCAATAGAATACTTATTTGCTGATTTAGAAATATCTTACTCCTTTGAATATTTTTTTTTAATCATTGTGAAGTATAAAAAGTGTTTATTCTTTAATATAACTGGAAAAGATAATAAAATCTAAAAAACTTTAGTTATAACTTTCTTTCCCTATAAATATGCTGTTTAAATCCTATTTGATATAATCCCATTGCGATTTACCTAAAAATCCTCTTTTCCTTCAAATATTTAAAAACTGGTTTTTTGAGCAAATCATTTTAAATGTGGATTATTGAATTATTCAAATATGAAATCTCAGTCAGAATTATCAGTTCCGGTTCCAGTATCAAAAACGTATATCATTCGTACATTAAAAATGACCACCTTAGAACACAGAGAAAAAGCTTTACGTGAAACTGAATATAATGTCTTTTCTTTTCCTGCTGACTTATTATTTGTTGATTATCTATCAGATTCAGGAACAACTTCCATGACCGATGTTCAGTGGTCAGCATTAATTCATGGTGATGAAGCTTATGGAAGAAATAAAGGATACTATATTTTACTAGATGCGATACGAGATACTTTTGAACGAGGTGATGACAGAAAATTTGTCATTAAACATATCCTTACAAATGAAGAAAACGTGGATGTGTTAATGGATGAAATTTATTTACAACATTATCAAGGAGGGTTTGTCAATGGTGGTAAATTTCAATTAGAACGACCTAATGCATTCATTGTTCCACAGGGACGATGTGCTGAGTATTTATTATTTAGTACACTTGCAAATGTCTTAGAAAGCAAATTTGGTACTTCTCCTAAGAATTATCATATTCCAAACAATGGCCATTTTGACACGACGGAGGCTAATATCCGGGTTGCACAAATCCATCCCATCAACCTTTTTTCACAAAATTTGTTAAAGGAATTTGATTACAAGCTTTCGGAAAAAGAAAACCCATTCAAAGGTAATATGGATATTGCTGCTTTGGAAAAACTCATTCAAACTACTGGTAAAGAGTTTATTCCACTTATTTATATGACTATAACTAATAACACAGCTGGAGGTCAGCCAGTTTCATTAGCTAATATTAAAGCTGTTAAAAATATTGCTGATAAGTATGAAATTCCATTCTTTATTGATGCATGCCGATTTGCTGAGAATGCCTATTTCATCAAGCATTTTGAACCAGAATATGCTGACTGGAGTATTCCTAAAATTGTTCAGGAAGTTTTCAAGCAGGTTGATGGTTTCCATATTAGTTTTAAAAAGGATGGTTTAGCTAACATTGGTGGTGGTCTGTTTTTTAGAGATAAAGGATTATTTTGGAAAAAATATTCAATTGATGGCATAGATATAGGAGTTCGCCTAAAAGAAAAGCAAATTTTGACTTTTGGCAACGATTCTTATGGAGGTTTAAGTGGCCATGATATAATGGCCCTAGCTATGGGATTGTATGAGGTTGTTAAAGAGAAATATTTAGATGATCGTGTTCACCAGGTTCGTTATATGGCAAATAAATTAGCTGAAAAAGGAGTTCCCGTACTCTTACCCGCAGGAGGTCATGCAGTCTATTTGAACATGGATGAATTCTTCAGAGATGTTCCTGACATGAAAATGGAAGATTTTGGCGGAGTCGGTTTGACAATAGAATTAATTCGTCATTATGGTATTAGAGCCGTTGAATTAGGTCCGTTTGCTTTTGAACTTGATAAAAAATCAAAAGAAGATCAAGAGGGTGTACTGAATCTTGTAAGGTTTGCTATTCCACGAAATGCTTATTCACAAAATCATATTGATTATACAGTTGATGCTATTGTAGAATTGTATAAAAATAGAAAGTTAATTCCAAAAATAAAGATAGTCCGGGGTAAAGAACTTAATTTTAAGACATTTTCAAACAGGTCTTGAACCTATTTACCGATAAAATGGTAAATAAAAATTTCTACAAATATGATTAATATATTTACTTTTTTTTACCATTAAAATTTTATTTTGTTTAGTATTTCCTTTCATAAACAGTTTAATGCTAAAAGAGTCAATTGAGTTCTTTTTTGACTTAATTGTTTTGAATCAATAGAAATATCATTATATATTTCATTAGTAATCTTAAATATAATCGCTGTCTCGTTGTTCAAACTTTTCCAAAGCAATTTTCCGTGTAATATCATTAGCTTGGACATCAGAAATAAAACCAAATGAATTAGTTATTAAAGCGTCACTTTACTGGTTGCTAATTGTTTTAGAGGAAATTAGAGTTTTATTTAAAAATCGTTAGCAATATTATAGACTAATAATATGATCGAAAAAATTAATGGATCATTAGCATTGATAGCTACTCTGAAAAGTGTAGTATCGATAAATAAATAATATATAGCCAATAATAATGTTCCAACGAACAAAAAATATCAAGTAATGTCCATATACAGAAAATGCATATATTTCTTTGTTAAATGTCCCCTTTAACTTATTGAGCAAAGATAATTTTCCAACAGTTTTTTAGAATCTTTGAATTTAAATTTTGTAGGTAGATTCTACAATTTTCCGCTAGAAAAAAATACATAAATATTAAATGAACAAAATTTTACTATAAAATTACTGATTAGTGAAATAAAAATGGAATTAATCTCTACAGGGTCCTTAGATGTTGAATGGATTCACGGGTCCAAATTTTATAAGAAAAAAACTGATCCACTTATTCAAGTCCATTATTATAATGAAAATACATTAATAATGCGTCAAAGCAAAGATGTTTCTGGTGAAGCACCATTTATGTATTTATTATTAGGTAAAGAAAAGGCAATCTTAATTGATACAGGTGCCACTAAAGATGAAAATAAATTTCCATTAAGAAAAACAATAGATAAAGAAATTCGAATTTGGTTAGATCACTATCCCCAAAAGAATTATGAATTAATTATTTGTCATACTCACGGTCATAATGACCATACAGCAGGTGATTACCAATTTTTACAAAGACCTAACACAATTTTAATAACGAAAGACTTAGATTCAGTAAAAATTTTCTTTAAAATAGATAATTGGCCTGATACAAATGGTTCAATAAATTTAGGTGACAGGAAATTAGATATCATTCCTACTCCAGGTCATGATCCACGCGAAATTTCTATTTATGATCATTTAACAAAAATACTTATCACAGGTGACTTAGTTTATCCAGGTAGATTATATGCGTTTGATTTTCCAACATTTGTAGAAAGCCTCAATAAACTGGTTCATTTTACAGAGCAGCATGAAATTTTATATATATTAGGCTGTCATCTTGAAATGACAAAAACTTCAAAAAAGGCTTACCCTATAAACGCTAGTTACCAGCCTAATGAGCCAAAATTAGAGATGACGGTAGAACAATTAGTTACTATAAGAGATACAGCAAAAAAAATAGGAAATAAAGGTGGTATTTATACAAGTGATGACTTTATAATTTGGTCCGGACCTTGTTATAGATCTGCAATGATTCTCTTAGTGAAAGGCTTTTTATACAATTTTAAATATCGACTTGGGCTGATAAAAGAATAAATTAAACCTTTATACTCAATCTATGTAAAAGAATTAGTCTTTAACAAAATTATTAACTATCCATATCTTTTTAAAGATTAATGATAATATATAACTATAAGTTATAAACAAATAAAATAACTATAATTTTACTTATTTCGGAGCAAAAATAATGCAAATAATTAATATGGACAACCCCGACCATTGGAAAGAAACAATTGATAAATCAAAAGTTGTAATTACAGACTTTTGGGCTGGCTGGTGTAGACCTTGTCTTATGCTTGGTGAGACAATGAAAAAAATGGCTCATGCTGATGAGGAAACAAAAAAATTTTCTGATATCACTGTTGCTAAGATTGACACTGAAGCTGCTGAATTTCAAGGCTTGGCTATGGAATTACAAATTACCTCAATTCCAACTATGATGATATTCATTAACGGTAAATTAGTTGCCTTTGGTTCTGAAGACAATACCCAAGATCGTATTATGGGAGCTTTGCCTCAAGCTCAGCTTGAGAATCTCTTTGGTATCCTCATAGATGAAGCCAATAAACCTGAACCGGTTGAAGCTTCAGAATCAGCTTAAAAAAAGGGCTAATTTTTATATTTTTCCTTTTTTATTCTTAGAATTAATTTACTATAAATTAATTCAGCTTTAATTTATTTTTTATTCTAAGTTGCAAGGTTTTTTAAATATTTTTTTGAAAATCAAATTATTTTTTCAGGTAAAACAAATTTAATTTAGTTTTATTTAGGTCCAAATTTATCTTATTTGTGGAAAAAAAACTAAAAATTTTTTTTTGGAATGGTAAAATTCTATTTAAAATCAATTTATTATTAGTTATTTAAGGAAAAATTAAATTTGAACTTCATTGGCTAATCTGAATAAAGATTGACTTTTTCGAAAAAGGTTAAATTGAGTTTTTCAGTACTCTCAAATAAGATAAATTTGGACCTAAATATAACTAAATTGAATTTGTTTTACCTGAAAAAATAATTTGATTTTCCAACATTTGTAGAAAGCCTCAATAAACTGGTTCATTTTACAGAGCAGCATGAAATTTTATATATATTAGGCTGTCATCTTGAAATGACAAAAACTTCAAA
>DAHXPE010000174.1 GCA_027364495.1 Candidatus Heimdallarchaeota archaeon
AAGATAAACCTTTTTAAAGTATTTCATTAAAATTAAAAGCACTGATAGAAAAAAGAGATATAAATAAGTTCAAAATACGTAAAAACTTGTAAAGGTAGAATTTAAAAAAATGATTTTTTTAAAGTTGAGTATCTAGCAAAATCAACCATGTAGAATAAAGGAAGATTAATATAAACCCACTAATTAAATAAGTAATTTACCAAAAGAGTTCATTTAATGAGGAGATTGCAATAATTCCAACATATCTAGGATTATTACGTTTCTGCAACCACATTTAACACAATCATAAATAGCAATTTTGTCATGTTCAAGGGCTATCTTTTTAAACTCGGAACCTCCGCATTCTCTGCATTTGGTAGGTTCTCCATTTTCATTAATTTGTTTTGCTGGTAAAATATCCTTGATATGTATTCTAAGATCTTTTAAATCTTTTGAAAGCTGATCAATTTCGCTTTTCATAGCTAATGAATCATAAATGTGAATTCCTCTAATAAAATGTTCTTTTGCACTTTCTCGATTTTCCAACCTCAAGTAAGTTCTGGCTAGTCCTATATGAGATCGTGCTCGGTCCTGACAATATTCTCCACGTACAATCAAATGAGATAAAGCATCTAAATAACTTTTTTCAGCTTTTTCATATTGTTTTTGATTGTATTTAACATCTCCTAATCGACAATATAAATATCCAACCATTGGTTCGATACATTCAGACCTGTATTCTTTGATAAGGTGATTAAATTGTTCTTCAGCTTGAGACAAAAGTTTATCTTTTAATTGAGGATTTTCTTCAGAATCGTGAAGACATTCTTCTCCATATTTAGCTAATTTTGCTATTTCAGTTCGAGTCATTTTTTCAACCAACAACAGAATTGTTAAATGGTAAATTAGTAAAAAATCTTTAAATAGCAATGGTTTAATTTTTAAATTTCCTGGGACAATAATTAGAATTTCAAAGACAAAATGGAAATTTTAAAGCAAAAACAACAAAATTGATTTCCTCATGTGCTATTTTCCGGTATATTATCAGAAAATGAGGCTAGAGTAAGTTGACTGAACTATTTGAAATTAAATCTAAGTATCAATATTTTTTTAAGCAAGATTTTTATATTTTAATTTGGAATACTATTTTGAGCGAATTTTGAATCCTTATTTTTAATTTGATTTTTCAATAATTCCCATTTCAATTAACTTACTTATGCATCTAAGAAAGGATGAATGAGAAAATCTGACAAGCTCCTAAATTGATTTTGATGTCATTACTAACTCAAAAGAAGTATAACGATATATTTCCATATATAGGAGAGTGATTGAAGTTTCAATTTATCTGCTAGAAGGTCCACGATTCGAGAATTAATAACAAAGTAAAATATGAACGGTGTGGTTACCAAACTTCTCCATATTAAACTTATTGAATTAAACCTTTCATTATTTTCGTTATTTTTGTTCTTATTATTAGAAAACCTTTTAAATTTCATATTCAATAGACAAAATCATATATTTTAAATTTAATTTTTAGGTATAAGAATTATATTGAATCCGCTTCATTCTTTTGATGAATTAGATCTACAAAGAAGAATCGTTAAATTTCTAAACCAATATGGCTATAAATTCGAAAAAACTAGTGGATGTCATTTTTGCGACATTTTTGAACCGTTATTAAATATTTATATTAAAGTCAAACCCGATAACTTTGCTCCGGCCCAATTACTTTATGGCCTTGCTATTAATAATATAACTAATGCCAATTTCCTTGGTCTTGCTAATTCTTATGAATTGAGATTTTATTATCCACCAGCTTTTAATCGATTATTAGATTTCGCGAAGGAAATCGATCCATCCTTCTCTTTAGCACCTTCGCAAATAAATAAAAAATCTTATCATGAAAAAGCGATGGAACTTCTTGAAAATCACGTTCTTATATATTCTTATGATAGACCATTTGATATAAAATCTAAAATTAAGGAATTGTTTATCACTGAATCCAACTATGAATATTTTGCTACCATTCTTGACAAATATAATATTAATTCTGCTAAATTCCTTCCTTATATTGCTGATATATGTCAAAAGAATAATCAAATTAAAATAAATAAAAATGGCCTTATTTTAGAGTTAAACAGTGGTAAATTTTATAGCAATTTAGAAGAAAGTGTAATTGGAAAAAGACAGACTACTTTTAAAGGAGAATTTATACCTTTGCCTGGTGATTACAGACCTATCAGAAATATTTACGATAAAACATTAATTGAATCAACAAGAATAAAAAATGAAGATGTGGTTGGGATTCTTCACAAATTTGATCAATTGACTCCTACATCGATCAGAAGGGAAAAAGGTAAATATTTTACTGATAAATCTGTCTCTGAAATTGTTACAGATATTATCACTACTCATATTGATTTTGATATTCTTTTGGAGCCATATGTTGGTGGAGGTTCACTAATTGAACCTTTGATGTCAGCTAATATCAAATTCATTGTAAATGATATTAGCAAAAATCACATAGATTTGCTGACAAAAAGGTTTGAAGGTTTTAATATAGATTTTCATTCTATTGATTTTTTCACACAACCTACATCGGATATTCTCAATACTTGGGGAATTAAAATAGATAAAACCCTGTTAGTTTATTCTAATCCTCCCTTTGGCACAAAAGCAGCTAATCGGTTGACGATGAACGCTGAGGAGCAAAATATTAGTAGAGTTATTAAAATCAATTATGGAGGTTTAGACAAGATTTATGGTAAGGGTGATTTAGTCATACCTGCTGTCGGCAAAATGATTGAAATCATCAAAGAACGTCAAGGCGGGTATCTAGGATTTTTTAGTCCTTTTGGAATATTTTGCGAAAGATTTCGATATTTAAAACTTTTGAATGAATTACTACAAAATTTCGAATTTATTAGTGGTGTTATTTTTTCTGGGAAAGAGTTTCATGATGTCAAAAAGCATAAACCAATTTCTTTTTCTTTATGGCAATATAAGCCTAATGTTGAAACTCAATTAGAAGATCTCTCTTTTTATTATGAAGGTGCACCAATTCGATTTCAAAGAACATTACTCTTAAAAGACTGTTGGGATTATGATAATAGAACTCCTATTAAAAATGAAATTGGAGTTCAAGGAAATGATAGATTTAATGTTGCAGCTCCTAAAATTCTTCATGACCAAATTCAGAAAGGAGGGTCAGAACTTATTCCTCAGAATGTAAAATATAATTTCAAAATTTCAAATTTGCCAACTGAATTGCTTATTGGTATTTGGAGTTGTGTTGTCGGGTATAGGTCTTTGACTGAATATCCGTTATATATCGATAATGCTTATGTACATTTACCTGATTTTACAAATTCAACCGTCCAAGAAATTCTTACTTTGGCTTTATTAATGCTCCTTATCTCTGAATTAAGCAATAATTATACACATGGCAAAATAGGTTTTGAAGGTGTTTCAAATAAACTACATTTTGGTGGTAAAACACTGACAGACGGAGCAGACTTTTTGTTAAATACATACAGTATTGTTCAAGTCGGTGATTCTACAATTGGTAATATTTTTAATATAATTAAGGAAAATAATATATCAGATTCTGACAAAAAAAATATCAGAAGATCTTTGAGGACTGAAATTGAAACAAGACTCGATTCAATTAAATATTATGAATTCATTCCTTTACCTTTAAAAAAAGGGAAAAAGAAAAGTAAATTATTGGATTTTTCTTAATAATTCTGTAATATAATATAAATCTGTAATTAATTGTCTATCTAAATCCATTACTTGAACAAAATTAACAATAATTTGTTTACTGATTAATTTGTTCCGCTCGTTGGATGTAATCATCTTCCTTAATAGGGATTATTTGGCGATTACTTTCACTGCTATTTGCGGGATGTTTTTTCTTATAATTAACAAGCATTATCCCGCCAAAAATGCATACAAACGAAAGGTAATGCCAAAAAAGATAACGCCAAAAATGCATACAAACGAAAGATAATAGGCGTTGAATAATCTGCGCAAAAGGACTATATAAGTTCCATAACATATAGCAGAAAAGAAAACAAGGGCATCACCAAGATATCTATTTGGAACTGATGTATTTGGTGAGAATCCAACAATAAATGCAATACCTAAAAAAGCAATCACAGAGCCTAATATTTTAAGTGGGGTATTAGATTCTTTTACAAGTGCAGCTGCAACAAATAAAACAATAATTGGACTTGTGGCAAATACTAAAGAGGCATCTGATGCAGCGGTCAATCTTTCAACGTATAAATGACCGAATTGGTAAAAAGTGATTGAAATAAGACTCATGATATAAAATTCTTTCCAATGTTTTTTGTATAATTCAAATCTTAGATCTTTTTCAATTATATATGTAACTGCAAATAATAATGTTACGAAAATTATGTAACGAAATAAAACAATCATAAATGGTGGGATAGTTGGCCTGTATTGAACCAATTGATCATTAACAATGAATCTACCAATTGGCCATCCTAACCCCGATAAAAAAACTGTAATAACCAGTAATAAGTAGGAAAAATATTCAGAAGAAAATATAGATTTATTATAATTCAAATCATCAAATCCATAACTTATGAACAAGGTATTTGTTAATTCCAGTTTTTTTATCGGGGTTAGGATGGCC
>DAHXPE010000188.1 GCA_027364495.1 Candidatus Heimdallarchaeota archaeon
TAAAGGTTGCATCGTTTTCCTTGAGATTAGTACCAGAATTAGTTAAATACGACATTCTTAAGCTATTTTATTTATTCTTTATATTTTGTCGGCAGTATTTTTGCTGATTTTTGTCGGCTTAAGTGAGTATAAAACTCAGCCGATTATTTACCTAGAAAACATTTTAAAAATGATGTTTTTAATTTATTTTATGAAAATTCTTTTAACTGGAGCCTTTGGAAACTTAGGTACTTCATGCATTATTGAACTTTCAAATAAGGGTTATGATATTCGTTGTTTTGATGTTAAATCAAAAATGACTGAAATTAGGTATAATATATATAAAAAAAAGTACAAATTTGAAGTATTTTGGGGAGATCTTTTAGATAAAAAATCTATTTCTGAAGCTATGAATGGAATAGACGCAATTATTCATACGGCAGCAATTATACCTCCTTTATCGGATATTAAACCTGATTTAGCAAAAAAAGTTAATATCGAAGGTACAAAAAACCTTATTGAAGAAGCAGAAACGCAAGGTGTTAAACAGCTTATTTTTTCTAGTTCTGTGTCTGTTCATGGTCCTCATTACCCTTCGATGCCATTAATCAAAACTACTGATCCATTTCTACCTTACGATACCTACAATACTACCAAAGTCGAATGCGAAGGATTGCTTAAGAATTCCAAACTGAAATGGACAGTTATCCGCTTTGGAGCTATTCTACCCGTTGAAAATAGGGGACAGCTTCAACAGAAATTAGACGCATACACTATTGAAATGCTTTTCGGTATTCCTCTTGAGCAAAAAGTAGAAATTATTCATTCTCATGATGCCGCTTTATCACTTGTCAATGCTATTAATAATGAACGGGCATTCAACCAAGTCTTCTTTGGTGGTGGTGGATCTAAGTGTCAATTATATGAACGTGATTTTATTTTTCAAATGATGAGGCCGATGGGTATTAAAAATATGCCTGATAATGTCTTTAAAAAACCTGTCTCTGATTCAAGCGTTGAAGGTTGGTACTATACTCATTGGATGGATACAGCCAAATCTCAAGAAGTTCTACAATACCAACGAAAAACTTTTGATGATTATAAAAAAGATCAACCTAAAAGTCCATTCATTCAAAGAATATTGTTTCTTTTCATTAGTCCACTAATAAAAAGAACGCTTATTAAAAAATCTCCTTATAAGCATTAATTTAAAGTAAACGCTTTGATTAAGCGTATCATACCTGAAAGGGATTATTAATAAAGATCATTTAAATTAAATTTTTTGATCGTAGTCACAATATTCAAAAACACGTATTATCGTTTTTTGCTGGCTTATCATTTTTTATTTTCTTGTAGCAATGGTTTGGATAGCTTCTGTAATTCTCGCAAGATTTCTAAAGGTTAGTAGAAAAAAAAATATTATAACCAATATTCAAATCAATATGTTTCTGGAAACTTTCCGCCTTATCCACCAGCAGATCCAAATCTACCTGCCAATACAAGTCACTCAGTAGCCCCAACCCCTTCAACTGCTCCAAAACCATATTTAAAAAGTAATTACAATACTGATGGACCAGCTAAAAAATTTTGCCCAAAATGGGGATCATCAATGCAAATCGAAGATACTTTTTGTTCAATATTTGGTTCATCAATGCATGTATAAGTTCTAGAAGATAAAGCAAGGTTTTTTCCTTTGAAGAAATAAGGATCCTTTATTTTTTTACATAATTATACTCAGCATTCTATTTTAGTTAATTTAAAAATCATCGAAGAAGTAGTATAATTGTGACTGGTTACTAATGAATCGAAATATTGTTGCTTTATTTGCACTCATCATTACTTTAACTGCTACTATTTTCTATTTCATGCAAAATGACAGAAATACTGCAGTGGTAGCTCTTTTCATTGGAATTTATATTACTGTAACTTTGTTTATAATGCTTAGAATTTTATTTTATTTTCGTTATCAGGCAACTTTAAATGAATTATATTTTGTTTTGTATTTTAATATTATAGCAACGATTCTCATTTTATTGGAACCCTATATCCCTTTTTCAGCTGACCACCAATTCTCAACATTAATTTCATTAGGTAAAAATAATAATATACATCTTTACATAACTTTGATTTCATTTATGGCACTTCCATACTTTTTGGTTTCAACTATCTTACAAGTTAGGTCCTTCACTAAATATGAATTTTTTAGATGGTCTCCTACCTCTGAAAAAGGTTTTAAAGCTGAATGGGTTGCTTTATTAGTTTACTTTATCTTTGGGGCAATTTTTACTATAGTAGGCCTTGCTAGCAATGATCTTTTGGCAGTAATATTTGGAGTATATTTTATTTTCAACGGTTTTAGTTACTTTTTAGGAATATAAGATATCAAAACAGCAGAAAAAAAAATTCTTCATATTATAAATTAAAAAGGTTTTTTTAGACAACCCGAGTGCTTATGAATTATTACAGATCTTCAATTCAGCTTTTTTTACAGAATTGAAACTAGAAAAAAAATTGAAGATCAATTTTTATAGAAATTCAAATAAAAAAAAAATTATTGCTCTAAAACCCATTTAGTAGTACTTTTGACAAAATCTTCAGAATTCCAGGCAAATATCTTTTTTGGATTGACACGCCAGAATGTTAGCCGGATGATCTATTGAGTGCAATTTGATAAAAATGCTGGTATAAATTCTTCTTTTCATACCTGAAAAGTATTATTAATAAACATCATCTGAATTAAATTTCTTGGTCGTGAATCACCATGAATAATAATCAAAAACAAGGATTATTATCTGTTCTTGCTGGCTTCGCTATTATTATTTTATTGGCCGGAATTTTCCTTAAAAATGTTCCTTTTATGGATGCACTCTTTGTAGCTACATCGCTCTGGATTTTAGTTGGCGTGGGTGCAAAATTTCTAGGTGTGAGAAGGAATGGTCGAATTGTTCAAAATGCAGGTTGGAGAATGGGATTAGTAGGTTTAATTTCATCGATTGGTTTAATCATCCTTTTAGCTGATGTAGCGTTTAATTTTGTCGATTTTAAAACAGCAATTTTTGTAACAATCGTATTTTGGATTGCTTCTGGAATTCTCGCAGAATTTCTAAAGGTTAGTAGAAAAAATAAATATTATGACCAAAATCCAAATCGATATGCTTCAGGATACTTTCGACATTATCCACAAGCAAATCCATATCCACCTGACATTACAAGTCCCCCAGTAGCTACAAACCCTCCTACTGCTCCAAAGCCATATTTAAAAAGTAATTACAACACTGATAGACCAGCCAAAAATTTTTGCCCAAAATGTGGCTCATCAATGCAAATCGAAGATACTTTTTGTTCAAACTGTGGCTCATCGATGCATATATAAGTTCCAGAAGATAAAGTAAGGTTTTTCGTTTTGAAGAAAAAAGGATCCTTTATTTTTTTACATAATAAAACTCTGCATTCTATATTAGCATTTTCTGATCCCAAATAATTTTCTTCAAAACCAAAAAATTCTTTTATATAATAATGAAACCGTTCTATGCTCTAATGGTGTTTCCATCGTTCACTGAAGGTCAATATAGTCATTTTCAGATATTTGTTAGATAATAATGAATTCGCTTTTCTTGTCCCCGTTTTAATGCAAATAACTTACATCTGCCATAATTAGGAAAATATAATGTCTTAATTTTGTAATATGTTATTCTATTAGTAGTTTGAGTTTTAAATTGTTTCCAGGGTTCCAAACTATCAAATAAATTTTCAAGAGAAAAATCCTTACCAAATTGGAATTATTGCTCTAAAACCCATTTAGTAGGACTGTGGACAAATTCTTCAGAATTCCAAGCAAATATCTTTTTTGGGTCAACACGCCAGAATGGAGCAGGATGATCCATTTCATATTTTTCTTTGTAAATCTCAATTATTTTCTTATTTACTTGACTGTCCTTTTCAAGTGATGCTATTCCTTCAATAATAACAACTTTGGTGCCACTTTCGGTATGTACTACTATGTGAGGATTATTAGATAAATTCTTTCTATTTTTGGTATCAGGACCACCGCCAAAATAAAATTTAGAAGAGTACCAAGCACCCCATATTGGTATAGCATGAGGATTTCTAGCTAATGTCGTCGTACTAAGCCAATAAATCTTTGGGTTAGTCATTTGCTCCTCGATAAAGTTCCATTCTAACATACCTTTATTAGATGTTTCAATTCCATAATTTGGAATAAATGGCCGTGATTTTTTCAAATTTAACTCACAATCTAGAAAATTTTTTTTATTGTTAAATTAGGCTAGTCTTATGCAATTTTCCAATTTTTAGGAAAAAAATATAAAAATTTTTGAATAAGGTTGTACTCTGGTTATTCATGAATCCTTTTCGGCAAAAAAATGATAAAACTGATTCAAAAGAACCTAAGGACACTATTGATTCAAAAATACCAAAATATGAAATTGATTCAAAAATACCCGAAGATGAAATGGATGATAAGGTTCCTCAGGATGAGCTTGATGAGTCAGATTTCAATAAACAAGAAGAATCAATTCCTAAATACGTAAATGTTAATGATTTTAACCCTCCTCCTAAAAGAAAATCTAAAGATGAAAAAGAAGAGAGAAATAAACAACCAACCTCTCAAGGAAAAAATCCAAACAAGGAATCAAAACAAGAATCAAAAGGATTACCAAAGGAAATATTTTCAAAATCCAAAGAAAACGATTCATTGGTACCTTCGAGTGCAGGGAAATCAGATTCTAAAGATAAGAAAATTAACTCTAAAGCCTTACCTGACGATGCCTTGAAATCTAAAACTAAAGAGTATAAAAAACCAATTTCGTTTGGAGGATCGAAAGATCATCAAAAAGATACCGTGAATAAAAAAATTCCTCAAGGATTAAGGCAATCCAACCCAAAAGAACCCAGCCAAGCTCCAAGTACAACAGGAGCTTTTAAAAATAAGGACAAAGGAAAAATCGATAATAAATTATTTACAAAAGAAAAATCTCCAAGGACAATTAAAGATAAAAAGCCTCCATCGACTTTTAGTTTTCAAAAAGAGAAAAATAAAAAAATTCCAACTGATAAAATACCTAAAGATAAAATTCCTAAAGATAAGATTCCCAAATAATATCAGGTTATGATAGTAATTTATTATTACTGAAAGAATTCATGTGCTTAATCTATGAGCTATTACGATTGTTGTTCTATCCTTAAATAATATTTTCTGTGCTTGTTGCACTACGCTTTCACTATAAGCGTCTAATAGTATGGTTGCTTCATCTAATATAAGAATCTTAAATTAAAAAAGAAAGGTTTTGGAAAACGATTCCACTTATTCTAATAAAGATTTTTTTAGGTTAATATTTGATTTATCAAGAAAATAAGGCCAATTAAATTTATTTTATTTGACGTTTACTTTAACGCTCTCTCCAACTTCTCCCTCAGCCAAAGCTATTTCTGGGTTTTCTAAATCAGACAACCCTTGATGAGCATAGTAAGTTTTGTACAATTGATAATATTTTCCTTCTAATTTTAATAATTCTTCATTTGTTCCTTGTTCTATTATTTTACCATGTTCTAGGACTATTATTTTATCAACATCTCTGATTGTAGATAGTCTATGAGCTATTACAATGGTTGTTCTATCTTTGAAAAGAATTTGTTGAGCACGTTGAACTAAACTCTCACTATAAGCATCAAGACGTGAAGTAGCTTCATCTAGAATTAGTACTTTTGGATCCTTGATCATTGTTCTAGCAATTGTTATCATTTGTCTTTGTCCTGCGGATAAATTTTTACCACTTTCAGTTAATATGGTATTATATCCATTAGGCAGTGCCTCTATAAACTGATCTGCTCCTATGAGTTTGCATATAGCAAGTACCTGTTCGTCTGTCGTTTCAAGTTTGCCATAACGTAAGTTCTCAATTACTGTATCAGCAAATAAATATGGTTCCTGTGGTACCAAGCTTATTGTTTGCATAAGTGAACCTAATGTGACCTTCTTTATATCTTGATCTCCAATCAAAATTTTTCCATCTACTGGATCATAGAACCTCATTAAAAGGGCACTAATAGTAGTTTTTCCCGCTCCTGTATGTCCAACTAATGCAACTTTTTCCCCAGACTTGATATTAAAATTAATGTCTTTTAACACCAATTCAGCTTGTTTATATGAGAAATAAACATGATCAAATTTGATTGTAGGATTATTACTATTAATTATTGTTGCATCAGGCGAATCTGTTATTGCTGGTTGAGTTTCTTGTACATCAACCAATCGATCAAAAGCCGCAAGTGAAGCTTGTAATTGAGTTGAATATGAACCAATATTGACAATAGGCATTAGGAATCGTTGGACTAAAATCGTTCCTAAATAAATATCACCTATTGTAATAGCTGAGGGATAAATAAAACCACCAGCAACTAAGACAAATGAAACAAGGATTGTAGACAACATTGAAATTGCTGGCATAACCATTGTAAAAACCACTCCAAGTTTAATCATATCATCATAATATTGATTATTCAGTTTTCTAACTTCTAGTGATGTCAATTCTTCTCGGTTAAATGATTTTGAAATGCTAATTCCATTGAGTGCTTCAGCAATTTTGCCAGTTACATATCCTATTGATTGTCTAGTTTTTAACATCCTTTTGCCTCCTAAACCAGACAGAATTTTTATTAGTACATAAGCAATTGGAATTGCTAATAGAGCTATAAAAGAAAAAGTCGAATCTATTAAAACTAGTAAAGCAAATGTGGTAAAAACGAGCATCATTTGTGATGCCAAATTAGTGAACACACTTATACCGTTTGCCACTTCTTCTGTATCACCTATAACTCTTGAGGTAATTGATCCTGATTGTTGACTATGATGGAAACTCATATCTGCATCAACTAAATGATTGAAAGTATCATTTCTTATGTTGAAAACTAATCTTGCTTGAATTTCAGCAGAAATCCATGAGCTTAAACCATCAAATATCCAAAGGATAAAACTAAGGAATATAAAAGAGAAAATTAGGATAAGGATTAAATTTAATGATATATTTTTTCTATCAATTGCCTGTTCAATTATAATAGGTGTTAAGGTGTTTATAATTGCATAAATTGTTATAACAATGGAAACTGTAATTAAGGGGTTACGATCGCGTTTTAAATATTGCCAAAGTTTTACCAGGAGACTTGAAACTGGTCTGGTTCTAGTCTTATCAAGTAAGGTTCCTCCTACTATTCTACCGGCTCCTCCACGCATTCCCATTTTAATTAAACTCCTTATCATCGAATGATACTACTCTTTCAGATTTCGGGAGTAGATCAAAAATTCGTTTATATTCTGGAATAGTTTTTATCAATTCCTTATGGTTTCCAAAACCGATAAGATTCCCTTTATCAAACAACATAATATAATCAGCATCAACCAAAGTTACTAATCTTTGTGTTACTGTAAATGTAGTTCTATTAACCATCAATGTATCTAGAGCTTTTCTTAAGAAATATTCGGTTTTTGAATCAATTGCTGATACACTGTCATCCAGAAGTAATATTTCTGGATTAACAAGAAGTGCTCTTGCGATTCCTAATCTTTGTCTTTGACCACCTGAGAGCGTGACACCTCTTTCACCGATTATGGTATCAAACTTTTTTGGCATTTCTTCAATGAATTCTTCTGCTTGTGCTGCTTTAGCTGCAAATATAATCTGATCCATAGTAGCATCCGGTTTTGAAAAAGATATATTTTCCAGTATACTTCCCGAAAATAAAAATAATTCTTGTTCAACACGTGCAATATGGTTTCTAATTATTCTGGAAGGAATATCGCCAAATTTTTTGTTATCAATTACTATTGATCCCTGTTGTGGATCATAAAGTCGTAATAAAAGTTTCAACAAAGTAGATTTTCCAGCTCCTGGTCCGCCAATAACTGCAACTTTAGAACCACCTGGAATTGTCACATTTAAATTTTTAATGGCATATTTGATTTCATTATTCAAATTATTATTATTATTTATCAAATGATTATTGTTATTGGCTTGGTTATTATAGGTATAAGAAAAACTCACGTTATTAAAACGAATATCGCCTTTCCAATTGACAGATTCTTCTAATCCTGGTTTATCGACAGCTAAATCTGGGTAAGGATCCTTCCAATTCATTATTACCCATATTCTCCTTGCATTAACTGTTGCCGCTTGGGTGTTTAAAAAAGCCATTGGAAGCATTCTTGTGTTCATTTGTAATGAAAGTAACAGAGCAACTGCTTCAATCAAAGTTGAAGCCTGAAATTTAGATGTTCCACGATTAAAATTGATGAATGTTACTATTGAATTTCCAATTCCAAATGGGATAAATGATAAATTTGCTTTACTGAAATCAATTAAAGCCATTGAAAAAATAACTGCAGTTAGTAAAGATATAATCAGGGTTGGGACATAAAAGGCTTGTAATTTATTTTCTTTTTCCATATAGCTTGTATATACCTTATTCTGGTTATAAAAATGTTCTTTTTCATGGCCGGAAGCAAAGTTTCCACGAACAACCTCGATTCCTCGAAAAATTTCTTGTGAACTTTCCATTAATTCACCTATTTCAGTAGCCCTATTTTCACGAACTGGATGAATTCTTAGAGAAAATCGGTATGCAAAATAAACATAAAAAGCAAAACCAATGATTGTGATGATAACATATGATGATCCAATTGGTACTAGAAATACTAATACCAATAAAAATGAAAAAAAAGCTGTAATTATCATCCTTTGAGAAGGATATATCCCTTGTCTCAGTTGATTGACTTCATTTATTAATTTACTTAATAATTGGTTAGAATTGGATGCATCATGAAAACCCAAGCTATTATTCTGAATTATATCAAAAGCTTCTTGTCTGATTTCACGTGAAAACGCAACAGCAGCTTTATAGAAGGTAAATCCTCCCAAAAAACTTGTAATTAAAAATAAAATACTAATGAGAATAATTTCAAAACAATAAAGAAGAAATTGATTGTTAAAACCATGAGCTACAAGTTCACCTAAAGCAAGAGAGGTAAGTACAGCAGGTAATGTCTGGCTGATAGCTGTGATGAATAAACAAATTATTCCAAAAATTAAATTAAAGAAATTTCTTTTATAAACAGAGAAAAATAATGTCGTACCTGATCTGTAATGATGGTTTTGTGAAATAGGATTATTTTTTTTTATATTTATGACATTTTCATTTGCTAACATGGATGTTCATTCCACAAAATACTAAAAGATTTTTAAGTTTTATAATGAATCTTTAGTACTATCTAAAATTGCTGAGAATTTCTTTCAATAATAGAAAAATCTAAATTTAATTGTTTTATGTTAATTTATAATTTATTTTCTCTAAATGAAATTGATTTTAAGAGTAATTTGAAAGTGCATTTTATTTAAGAGATATAAAAAATAAAAAAAATTGATTTTTGTTTATAATAATAGAGACTGTTGAATAACTCAAAAATATTACATATTTCAAATTATTGATAACATTATGATAGCTTCCAATCGCGAATCTGAAGCAAATTTCAACTTACCAAACGGAGGTCATTTAGAGTTTTTCAAAAAGTTTAATTTTTAAAAAATTTTTTTATGCCATCAACAGACCTTAATAAAAATAAATCATTTATAAATGAATAAAAAGAAAAAACTGCATGGCGAACATTAATTATATTTCTCCTTTTACATTGGATTTAGTAAAAAAAGCAAAATTAAGAATTAAATTAATAGTTTGGTCATTTTTATCATTTTTTAGTCTTTCATTGAGTTTTTTTTTATCTAAAAATTATTTCATTTCAATTTTTGCTTTTATTTTTGTTT
>DAHXPE010000198.1 GCA_027364495.1 Candidatus Heimdallarchaeota archaeon
ACTATTACCGTTGAAAGCGCTAAAGGGAAAGGATCGGTGTTCACAATTAAATTTTGATCTAAAAATCTATTTGTAAAACATCTTGTGTGTTATGCGCAAAAAAAATCTTTTAATAAAAGCGGAGTGGGTTTGAAAAAATCATGAAGACACAATAGAGCTACGAACAAAGCCAAGATTTATAGTTTACAATTCTAAAGCTAATAAATGGGATTTTGATTTTTTAAAATGGGTTGATGTTCCAACTGAACGATTATTTAGAGGAATAGAAGAAGATATTCCAACAAACCATACGCAAATTCCAGGTTTAGAAGAATTAGATCTTATTGATATTGAGATACTATCAATATTGAGTTTAAATTCTAGAATAAAAAATGTAGATATCATAAATCATTTGTCGAGCGAAATTAGTCCTCAAAGATTATCAGATCGACTAAGATATTTAAAAAAATATTTTATAAGTAATTACCGTGTTTATCTCAACTGGGATGAGATTTTTAATTTTCAGGGGTATGTATTTGTATGTTATTGTAATGATGAGGTTAAAAAGTATTTTAGGGTATTATTAAAGTATCGACCACCGCCATTCGAAACAACATTCAGGGAATTCAAGGAAGGATTCACTATTTATGTTATTTGCCCAGGCAAACATATGTTAGATCTGATTAACGTTCTAGACTCAAAAGTACACGTTTTTGATATTTATATTCTTGACTATAAGAGCAGTAAACGTTATAATTTAAAAAGCACCTCTTTCGATGCTATTAAAAAATATTGGAAATTTGATTCAGATTTCTTATTAAAAGAACACTTATTCAAAGAATAAATCTAAGGATTATCTCACTATGTCTAAGACTTTTTCAAAGACAAACTTAAAAACACTTCTTACTTGGGATAACGTTATTTTTGCCATTATTTTATGTGCAATTATTTTCTACTTCTTTTTCCAAGTTGTTATTTTGAAAACTACAAGCCCTCAGGTTGCAGTGACCACCACATCAATGGTTCCTACTTATGAAGGATTTGATTTAACAGAAAATTATGATATTACTCCCCATCAATATTATGATATTTTACGAGGAGATTTACTTATAGTTCAAAATATCCCGCCTCATGTAGGTGATGTCGTGGTATTCAAGGTACAAACGGAAACGACGCCGATCGTTCATCGTTTAGTTGTAGAAAGAGTTGTAGATGGTGTAATTCAATTTGGAACTAAAGGTGATCATAATCCCACTACCGATATAGGTACGATTGGAAATAATTTCGGATGGATCAACGAATCCCAAATACTTGGAGTTGTTGTTTTTGCTATTCATTATGTAGGCTGGTTATCATTACAATTACAAAATCCGTTTATTAGAGTGTTCTTGATAGTTGCCGTGCTTGCAATTATCGTGTTAACGATTTTTGATGGTTCTAATAAATCAAAAGAAAAAGAAAAAAATAAGGTTGAGAAAGATACTGTTGCTAAAATTAGTAGAAAAATTTACCTGAAATTCAAATCCTACAAAATTCAAATTTATAGGCCGACATTCTTTCTTTTAATGTTTCTTGTTATGCTCATTGGAACATATGCAGGAATAGGTGTTGCTAATTATTCCTCAAATCAAAATACTGTCCATCCCTTAATTATTAATAATCAGGTAATTGATTTAAGAGGAAATCTCGTAGAAAAATACTCCAATATTTATTTGTATGATTACGAATTGAATATATCTTCATCAGGCTTTCTCAATACAGTCAGTAAAGTCGTTGTACAGGCTGTCTACAATAATTTAACAACACAAATTAATAATAAGGCTTATGTTTGGACTATTGTTTATGATTATGCTGGAACAAAATCAATTAATTCACTTTTGGAATTTAATGTAACTCCTGGAATGGCAAACATACCTATTGAAACAACACTAACATATACGATCTATTCATCCGGTTTACTTGCTTCTCCTGTAAAGACCTATTCATTAAATGTTGTTGTTATTGCATAAATATGGATTATATGAGGTTGTTTAGTGGACAAATCAGTTGTTGTAGTATCTGATTTAGATGGCACCTTAACAACTCAGGAATCTTCCTGGCAATATGTGTTAGAGAATCTAAATCTTTGGCATAATCAAGGAAAAAATAATTTAGAAAAGTTTTTGAAAAAACAAATCGATTATGACGAATTTATTAAATTAGATGTTGAATTATTAAAAGGAACGACAATTGGAAAATATTTATCAATTATCAATAATATATCCCTTAGAAATGGATTAAATGACTTATTTATCTATCTGAAAAATATTAATTCAAAAAACATTATTGTTTCGTCTGGATTGAAAGATGTAGTTGATAGAATTAGCACAATTATTGATATTCACGAATTTTTTGTAAATGAAATACATAATGACGGACATATATTAAATGGATCTTATACTAAAAATGTTGGTTGGCATGAAAAAGAAAAAATAATGAAACTAATAAAACAAGATAATCCAAATAGCTTTATAATAGCATTCGGAGATACTTCAGCTGATTTGGCATTATTTAAATATGCAAATCTGAAATTTTCTTGTTTTTCAAAAGCTTCTGATTTAATTGCAAAAGCAGATTATAATATTAATGATTTATGTAGAGCAAGAATTATTATAGAATCAATTTTAGGAACTTAATTATGAGTATTATTACAAAAATCAGTACTCTTTTCAGAGCAAGAATTCATATTGGTTATTTAGCTGTTCCATATGCCCTTTTAGGATTTTTTGTAAATTGGGCCATTCATGACTTTAGTCTTAATACTATTTTACGACAGGATCCCAATTCCATATACAGGATATTAATTTCCTGCATCATAGCTTTTATTTACATGCCTTATCTTTTTATTATTAATGATTATTTCGATGCCGAGGACGATAAACTAGATGAAAAAAAAAGTAAAAGAAATCCTTTTTGTAATGATTCATTTAGAGAAAATCCAAGAGTAAAATTCTTAATTTTTTCCCCTGTTATTATTATATTAGTTCTTGGCTTTCTAATTTCAATATACGCTGGGTTAACAACAATTTTAGCGCTATTTCTTGGAACATTTTACTCAGCTCCACCATTTCGCTTTAAGGAAAGAAAGTTTACAGATTTCACCGCCCATGGATTCTGCTTAGGAATTTACTTTTATAGTTTAGGTTTTTATTCAATTTGGGTTAAAGATTGGAATCCTTTTACTGTTCCAGTTTTTTGGTTAGTATTATATTTATCTTTTGTTGATGCAGCTTGGATTCATTTGGATTCTGCACTAGTAGATTATTGGGTAGACAAAAAAGGGAATGTTAATACCACAGTTGTTTCATTAGGACCACAAAAATCACTCATTATATTAATCATTCTACTTATTTCAATTTTGTTTATACCAAGCTTGTATATTTTTAGTAATTTGGCATTGTTTAATAAATTGCCTTTACTTGGTTATTTTCTAATCGTGACATATTTAATATTACCAGTAACATATTTATTTTTAGTACAAAAAAACAAGTCAAATTTTGAAATAGTTCGAACTTTATCTAGTAGATTTCGTGTATACGTCATGTACAGTGTCACTATAATGGTAATTATTTTAAGTAACCATTTAATGTTTTCTTGATTATATAGTATCGGGCAAAAAAGCGAATGAACCCTAAAATTTCCATTTCATTTAACAATTTTGAAATAGACTTAACAAATAAAACTATTATAATGGGAATTCTAAATGTAAGTCCTGAATCGCCAGTAAATATTTCCATAGTTAAAGCTACTCAAGCTTTAGCTAGAGCTAACCAGATGAGGAACGATGGAGCACAAATAATTGATGTAGGTGGAAATTCAACCTCATCAAAAGCTCCTGAAATATCAACCCAGACTGAACTTGATCGTGTTATTCCAGTAATCAAGCTTTTAGTAGAAAATGGTCATATTGTATCATTAGATTCGTGGAATCCAGTTGTAGCAAGGGAAGCTGCAATATCTGGTGTTCATATCCTTAATGATGTGAACGGTTTACAAAACCCTGAGATGATAAATGTAGCTAAAGAATTTAATTTACCAGTATGCATTATGCATATGAAAGGAGATCCTAAAAAGCATTATGAAGTTGATCAAACTTATAAAAACATTACAAATGACATAAAGCAATGGTTTGACGAACGTATTTCTTATTTAGTTGATCAGGGAATTAAAAAAGAAAAAATAATAATTGATCCTGGGTTTGAATTTGGTAAAAAAATGATTGATAATTTAAAACTTTTAAAGGATTTAAACCAATTTAACAGCTATCCGTTACCATTATTAGTTAGTGCTTCTCGAAAAGCTTTTATTGCCGAAGCTATTGGTCTAGGACGAACCCAAAAAGGTGCTGGCCTTTTGGAAGCCACCCTAGCAGTTCAAACACTAAGCTCTTTTTTTGGAGCTAATATTTTGCGTGTGCATGATGTTAAAAATGCAAATTATGTAGTAAAATTTGTAAATCAATTAAAAAAAGAGTAAATTGATTTTAGGAAGTGCCACCAAATAATTTCTTAACAAAAGAGCTACTTTGTAAAACATTCCAAGTTAAATAAGGATAAAAGAGAATGAATAGCCTTCCTATGACTGAATTATAATCAGGTCCACCAACAATTTCAATGGTATATCCAATTCCTATCATGACTTGTAAAACAAATAGAGCTAATAACCTTCTAAAATTATATTTACTACCTCTTGTTTGGAGAGCTGAGATTAAAAAAACAAAACTGGGGAAAAATAGAGGAACAAAAAACAATACAACAAGGAAAAGTTCGATAGTTAAAGGTCCGATGTTACCAATATGATTAGGATTATAGTCTGTACCAGCTCTATTTAATACTTCCTTGACTGGAGTAAAAATATATATTCCAATATAGAGTAGTAATAAAATTAAAGGAATTAAAAGAAGTTTATTCTTATTTTCAAAAAAGCTGATGGAAAAGGTATCAAACATAAAAATTGATATTGAGCTTAAAATAATAGCCAAAAACGCAAAACCTAGAGCAAAAGTTCCGGCATTAAGTCCATTAATTATATTTTTTCCGCTATAGTCATTACCAGCAATAGTATTGTTGTCAAAGACTTGTAAGGTTATTAATTCAATGGCTAACGATACTATTGCTAGTCCTCCAAACAGCAATCCTAAAGAAAAATAAAGACTTTGCTTTTTCTGGTTCTCTTTATAATTCTTATACACTTTAAAGAAACCATATAGCCAAGCAAAAATTGCAATAATTGCAATTAGCGAGCTAAGTGCAGTAATGGGAGTAACTTGATATGTATTTGACATAAGATCAACCTTTTTCAATAATTAATGTTTTTCTTCTATTTAAAGTAATTGAAATTAAATAAAAATACTCTTCAATAAATTTTCTATGTCTACGAAAAATCATCTAACCAACCAGAAACTTTTGAAGCTAGGTCAGTTCTTATTTTATTTGCAATTAGAGGATTATATGTTGCTGAAATTTCTATTAAAGCCTCACGTTCATCGGGTTTCAAATTTTTTGTTAAATTTTCAATTTCTTTCTTATCCACATTTTCTTTAGTAGCAAATAAATCCGTTATTTTATGAGTTGATTCTAGAAGGTTACTCACAACACTCCTTAAGTCCTGTTGGATTGTAATTGAATCAAGATTTTTAATCCTATTAATGAAATCCTTAAAGAAATTTTTATTTCCCTTTAGTTCGCCTATAATTTCAAATTTATCAACATCAATAACAACGTGTTCTTTAAGATACATTTTTTCATGATTGGATGATACCCCAATAATGTCTACCTTTTCTTTAAGACTTTTTGGGTCGATATAGTTTTCGGAGAATATTATTTTTGTCAATTCTCTACGTGGAGTCAAAAAATCGAGACTTGCCATGGCATATTCAACGGCTATTTTCGATTTGCCAGTAACTATTACAGTTTTTTCGACTAATAAATTAAAAAACACAAATTCTAAATTCTTTTTAATTTTTTTTAGCAGATAATCTGGAGTACCAGAAGCACGTTGAGTGGTTATTTCAACCTGACTTGGAGGAATTTCTTTATGGACTTCTGAATCAAATTCTAATATTTCATTTAATTTTGAGACGTATTCTTTTGGCAATGTTGTACCGGATTTATATATCCAGTGTTGAAATGTTCTAGAAATATCCTGCAACCTTGCTTTTAAGGTTGGAATTTTTCGATAAAGATTAATATTTTCAGTTTGAGGAACTAAATAAGAGATTGAACCTGTTACTTGTCCGGTTTCTGCATTCATGGTAAATAAAAAGCTGAATGATATTTTTTGAATATCTGCAAAAGGTAAAACTGCATCTGATTGATTAATTACCGCATCTCTATCCATTAATGATAAAGTTAATTGAGATT